>JBBIQC010000309.1:2692-6111 GCA_037442585.1 Oscillatoriales cyanobacterium bin_317 | reverse complement strand
TCGGCTGATGAACTGAGTCTGTTTAGGCAGAGCTACTTTGACCTGTTCCGGGATCACAATCAAACCCTGGATGCCTACCGGGAGCTTGTGGCGCATGGGCAACTGGCAGAAACTCCGCGAGTCCTGGTTCACATCGATTATCATGCCGATTTATATCGCAATAATCAGCATCGTCAGACCGGGTTTGAAGGCATTGGCAATTACATTAATGCCCTAGTTTCTGATGGGGCCGTCAATGAAATTTGGTGGATTGTCCCGGATGCCACGGAAACTCCTCCCCAGGTCAAGTTCTTCTGGGAAGCATGGCACTCCTACTCTGACTGGCAGTTTCGAGATGGCCCAGCGGATCAAGCCATTTGCGTCAACCGCAACGGCGACCTCTCCTTTGGGGCCGAGAGCATGGCCTGCAGCGGGCATAAGGTGCCGTTTCATAAACGAACACTCCGCATGTTGGAAGGAACGGCCAAACACACAGCCTATGAAGTCTTGGTGCCTGAAGGCTGGTTTACCGATCGGGATGTGTTGCTCGATTTTGATGCGGACTTCTTCGACTACAACGGAATTTATGCGAATAGGGGGTACGGAAGTGAGCCTCGCCTGTATCAGTTGGTTTACACCCCAGAGCGGCTTAACCATGAGTTTGGGCGCGTCTTAAAAGCTCTCAACCGTGTTGCGCTGAAACCCGTTCTCACAACCTGTGCCATGTCTCCAGAATATACCGATGCTCATGCGATGCAGATTGAAGTCTTTTTCCGCTATTTGGGCATTTATTCACGGACTGGAACGGATTACATTGTGCGCTATGCTCATACAATCCGTCGTCAAGATTCTCGTCGCGGGGGCAAAAATGTGCTTCGGGGTATAGATGCCCAAATCTATTACGACCTGATGACGGCCGATCGCATTCTGGGCCGCCAGGATCGGATTGACTTGCGAGATGGCGATCGCACAACCCTGGCTCGTACGTTAGTGATGAACAATCTGAACTGGTCGGCAGAGATGGCCGAGGCCAAGCTGAAACAGATCGCTCTGAGCCAGAATCACGTTGACTATATTGACCTGGCCGCCTTGAGCCAATTTGATGACTTACGTACACACAAGTCTTGAAGAGGTTGTACCTCAGTCCAACTGTTAGAACCAAACTCCTGGCTTGGGTGGCACCCCCCCAACCCCCCCGATGTGAGGGACGGCTGCGTCCCCCACACCCCCTCCAGAAGGGTTGAGCTGAGAGGATAGCAGGGATGCCAGGGGCGTGTAGGTTTCTGGACGTTCCAGCGCGGTGGCAACTGGTTCACAGGTGAGATGGCCCTCAAAGGTGTTTACCCCTTTAGCAAAGGCCGGATCTGCAACCAGAGCCGCCAGACCATCCTGAGCCAGACGCAGCACATAGGGTAGGGTGGCATGGGTCAACAGGATGGTGGCCGTCCGGGGATAGGCTCCTGGCATATTGGTTACACAGTAGTGGATGACATCGTACTGGTAATAAATCGGATCAGCATGACTGGTGGGTCGGGCCGTTGCCACACAGCCCCCCTGGTCAATGCTCACGTCAACAATCACGGCACCGGGTTGCATCGATCGCACCATCGCCTCGGTGACAACAATGGGTGCCCGACCTCCCCGCTGCAGCACCGCCCCCACCACCAGATCGGCGGTTTGCACTTCCTCAGCAATGGAGTCCGGAGCGGACAGGCGGTAGCGAATGGTGGGCGACAGGGTTTGGGCAATCTCTGCGGCCCGCTCCGGGTGTCGTCCCATCAGGCAGGAATCCGCTCCGATGCCCGCCGCCCGCTGCGCCGCATGTCGTCCCACTACGCCATCTCCCAGGATCACCACCTTGCCCTGCGATTCTCCCAGCACCCTCCCCAGCAAGACTCCCCGCCCTTTGTAGGTATGGCTCAAAAAATAATTGCCGACGGACACCGCCATATTTCCAGCGATCGCGCTCATGGGAGCCAGCAAGGGCAACCGACCAGCGCTATCTTCTACGGTTTCGTAGGCGATCGCGGTGGTGTACCGTTCCAGCAACAGGTGAGTCAGCCTGGGATCAACCCCGGCCAGATGCAGATAGGTAAACAGGATCTGGTTTTGCAAATAGGGATATTCTGCGGCCAGGGGTTCTTTAACTTTCAGCACCAGATCCGCCTGCCAGGGCTCTGGAGCCGCAACCAGCGTCGCGCCGGCCTGTTCGTAGTCCGCATTGGCAAATCCTGACCCCAGTCCGGCATCGGTTTGGATCACCACCTCATGTCCGGTCTGCACCAGGGTTCTGGCTCCATCGGGGGTGAGGGCAACCCGGTTTTCGTTGTTCTTAATCTCTTTGGGAATACCGATACGCACGAACGACTAACCGATTAGATAAGGAGGAATGCAGGTAGTATAGCCAAATTGAGTCTTCTCGATTTTTACAATCTCTTAAGCACAAAGTCCGGCAGACCGAAGGCAAGACATCTAGGAACGATCGCGCTCACATCATCATTGACCGCTAGAAACAAGGAATTTCTGATCACGCCAGTCAGCTTCCTGGGGGCAACCGAGAAACGCTATAGTCATTGCTGTTACCTCCTGGAGGCGATCGTGTGAATTTTCAAGAAATTGGTGCCACCTGCTTTACCCATTGGCAACCCCCCCATAACCAGAATTTTGTCACCGGGGGCCGCAAACTTTCGTTGGATTAAATCGGCTTCAATTTGGGGTAGCAACTCTTGCAAAGTTCCATGAGGAAACTGCATTAACACTGGCCTCACTCCCCAATTCAGGCTCAAGCGGCGATAAATTTGGCTGTGCGGAGTGTAGGCCACGATCGTAGCCTTGGGACGTTCCTCCGATGCCAGGTTAGCGGTGTAACCCGTTTCAGTCAGAGCAACAATACACTGAAGGTTGATTGTGTTATCGATCGCATGCAGGGCTTCACTAATGGCGGCAGCATCATCCAGACGATGGGGTGGATAGTTCACAAACTGAACAGCAGGCTCGACTTCCGTAGCAATGCGGGCCAGCATTTTCACCGCTTCCACTGGATACTCCCCGATCTCCGACTCACCCGATAGCATCACCGCATCCGTGCCATCCATAATGGCGTTGGCAACATCACTGGCTTCTGCCCGGGTGGGACGGGGATTGTGAATCATGCTATCCAGCATCTGAGTAGCTGTGATCACTGGAATACCCTTTTGATTACACAGGCAAATGATTTGTTTCTGAATCAAAGGCACCTTCTCCGGACTCATTTCCACCCCCAGATCGCCCCGTGCCACCATGATTGCGTCACACTCATCAACGATCGCTTCCAGGTTGTCGATCGCCTGGGGCTTCTCGAGCTTGGCGATGATGAGCGGGCGGCTCTTGGCCTGCGCGAGCTCGCGGCGCAGGATGCGCACGTCATTGCGCGAGCGCACGAACGACAGCGCCACCGCGTC
>JBBIQC010000309.1:0-2682 GCA_037442585.1 Oscillatoriales cyanobacterium bin_317 | reverse complement strand
AATGTTCACTCCTTTCTCTTGCAGTAAGGCTTTCAGGGTTTGAATGTCTTCCGGTTTGCGAACGAAACTGAGGGAAATCAGGTCTACCCCCTGCTCAATCCCAAAATCCAGATCTCGTCTGTCCTTTTCGGTCATCGAGGGCAACCGCAGATTCAGGGATGGGAAGTTGACCCCTTTGTGGCTCTTCAGCACTCCCCCCTCAACAACGATACATTGAACCGCATGGCCATCCATCTTCTCAACCCGCAGTTCCAGCAAGCCGTCATCTAACAAAACCTGGGTTCCTGGTGCCGCTTCCTCAGCCACATAGGGATAGTCGATGCCCACTGTATGAGGTTGTCCCGCGTAATCAGCCACTGGAACCAGAATCAGGGGATCCCCCTGGTTCAGACTCATCCCTTCAGCAGGCAGATCACCGACTCGAATCTTCGGGCCTTGCAAGTCTTGCAACAACATCAGCGGCAAATCCAATTCCTCGGCAGCATGCCGCAATCGCTGAATTCGTTCGGCATGATCAGAATAATTCCCGTGGGAGAAGTTGAGCCGCGCCACATTCATTCCGGCCAGCAACAGGTTGCGCATCATCTCCGGAGACTCACTGGCTGGGCCGATCGTCACCACAATTTTGGTGCGGTGCTTTAATGGTTTCATGTCAGTTCTGGTGATGTACATTGGTTGGTAGAGACGTTTCGGCGAAACGTCTCTACTCTATGAGACTAGACAGTCAGCTTAAGAGTGTTGTTGGATTGGATATATTCGGGTACGTCCACCTGAACCGCAGGGGTTTTCCAGATGGTCTGGAGGTAATCCCGGATGGAGCGATCGCTAGAGAATTTGCCCATCCGCGCTACGTTCAAAATTGACATGCGAGTCCAGTCATCCTGATTGCGGTAGGCCCGGCTGACTCGTTCCTGACATTCCACGTAGGATTGGTAATCGGCCAGTAGCATAAATTCATCTCGATGAAGTAGCGAGTCCAGCAAGGGGCTAAACAGGTTGGGGTCGCCGTGGGAGAAAAATCCAGAAGCGAGACGATCGATGACCAGCTTCAGCTCTGGGTTGCTGTGGTAGTAATCCCAGGGATTGTAGCCTGCCGCTTTCTTGGCCAGAACTTGTTCTGCTGTCAGGCCAAACAGGAAAAAGTTATCGGCCCCCACTGCATCCCGAATTTCGATATTGGCTCCGTCGAGTGTGCCGATCGTCAAGGCACCATTCATCGAGAACTTCATATTGCCCGTTCCGGAGGCTTCCTTGCCAGCGGTAGAAATTTGCTCAGAAAGATCGGCAGCCGGATACACCCGCTGAGCAAACTTGACATTGTAATCCTTCAGGAACACCACTTTGAGGCGATCGTGCATATCCGGATCCCGATTTACCACCTCAGCGATCGAATTAATCAGTTTAATGATCAACTTCGCCATGAAGTAACCCGGAGCCGCTTTGCCGCCAAACAGGAAGGTGCGGGGAGTGATATCCAGATCGGGATTGGCTTTAATTCGGTTGTACAGAGTGATGATGTAGAGGGCGTTCAAGTGTTGTCGTTTATACTCATGAATGCGTTTCGCTTGAATATCAAACAAGGAGTCTGGGTTAATTTCAAGGTTGTAGTACTTCCGAATGTAATTTGCCAGGTCTTGTTTCACGGCTTGCTTGACCTGGCGGAACTGCTGGCGGAACTCTGAGTCATAAACGAAGTTTTCCAATTTCCGCAGTTCATCCAGATGCTTGATCCAGCCCTCGCCAATCTTGTTGGTAATCAGGTTCGCCAGTCGGGGGTTACTCAAGACCATAAACCGCCGCGGACTCACCCCATTAGTGACATTGGTAAACTTTTCGGGATACATCTCATAGAAATCATGCAGCGTCGTCTGCTGCAACAGTTGACTGTGCAGTTCAGCCACCCCATTAATGGCATGGCTGCCCACACACGCCAGATGCGCCATCCGCACATAGCGTTCGCCACTTTCGTCAATGATCGACATGCGGCGCAGGCGATCGTCGTCATCTGGGAATTTAATTCGAACTTCATCCAGGAAACGCTGATTGATTTCGTAAATAATTTCCAGATGACGAGGTAATAGACTGCCAAACATCGCCAGCGGCCAGCGTTCCAGGGCTTCCGGCAGTAAGGTGTGATTGGTATAAGCGAAAGTCTGGGTCGTGATCTTCCAGGCTTGCTCCCAGTCAAACCCATACTCATCCAACAGGAGCCGCATCAGTTCAGCGATCCCGATCGTCGGATGGGTATCGTTTAACTGAATCGCAAAGTGCTCATGGAAGCGCTCCAGGGCCAGATTCTGCTGCTTCATCAGGCGAATCATGTCCTGCAAAGAACAGGAGACAAAGAAGTACTGCTGCTCTAAGCGCAGTTGTTTGCCCTGGTAAGAATCATCGTTCGGGTAAAGTACTTTGGTAATGTTTTCACACTCGCTCTTTTCATGCACGGCTCCAAAGTAATCGCCTTTGTTGAATGCCGCAAAATCAAAGGATTCCGGTGCTTTTGCCTGCCATAAGCGGAGTGTATTGGCCGTATTGGTTTGGAAACCCAGGATGGGGGTGTCGTAGGGAACTCCTCTCACCACCTTGTAGGGTACCCAGCGCACCCGATAGCGGCCATAGTCGTCGGTGTAATACCAACTTAATATGAAGTAGCATAGAACATAGAACCAATATCTAGCTGCA
>JBBIQC010000308.1:4481-6112 GCA_037442585.1 Oscillatoriales cyanobacterium bin_317 | reverse complement strand
GCCCTTGTAACCCACGATCGATCGCAGAGCCGCCGGATTCACCAGGCTACTCTCTGAAGATTCAAGCAGTTCCAGATCCAGCCAGAAGCTACTTCCCTGTCCTACCGTGCTGCTGACTTGAATATCACTGCCCATCAGTTGCACAAGCTGGCGGCTGATTGCCAGTCCCAAGCCAGTTCCCTCAGTGCGGTGGCCCGGTTCATCCACGCGATGAAAGGGGTGAAAGATCTGCTCTAGTTGCTCTGCAGAAATTCCAATTCCCGTATCTTCAATTTCAAATCGAATGTGATGCTGGGTTAGGTTCTGGTGATTTGTCTCTAGTGCCTCTGAACCAGATATAGAGGCTGGGTTTGGAACATAGCCCACTTTCAACGTGACACTACCCGACTCAGTAAACTTGATCGCATTACCGAGTAAGTTCAATAACACTTGTTGCAACCGCTTTTCATCAGCCTGAACGAACTGGGGTAATGGAGAAAGGACTTCGTAGTTCAAGGTAATTTGTTTTTGATTGGCTCGGATACGGCAGATTTCCAGCACCTTTTCCAGGAATTGGGGCAGATGAAAGGTGCCTGGATGCAGTTCCATCCTCTGCGCTTCAATCTTCGATAAATCCAGAACGTCATTAATTAATGTCAGAAGATACTCACCACATTGATGAATTACATTCAAGCCATTCTTTTGTTGCTCGGTTAAGGCTTGATTTTTTCTAAGTATCTGACTGTAGCCTAAAATGCCATTTAACGGAGTGCGAAGCTCATGGCTCATATTGGCCAGAAATTCACTCTTGGCTCGACTGGCAACCTGAGCAGCAGCTTCTGCCCGTTGCCGTTCCCGAATTTCTTGCTGCAAATGAAGATTCTTTTCCTGCAGCTCTAACGTTCGTTCAGCAACTTTTGCTTCCAGGGTTCGGTTGGCTTCTTCCAGGTCAGAGTAAAGGCGGGCATTTTCAATGGAGATAGCCGCTTGAGCTGCCAGCAGTTGCAGAACTTCCAGACGATCCTGGGTAAACGCTCCTGGGGTCAAATTGTTTTCCAGATACAGTACGCCAGTCAATTTGCCCTGGTGCAGAATGGGCGCACATAATACAGATTTTGGTTGCTGAGCGACGATATAAGCATCCGTGATAAAAATTTCTTCAGTCGTGGCATCATTCAGAACGATCGCGGCTTTCGTTCTGGCCACATAGTTAATCACTGAGATGGGCAGGAGAGAGTGAACTGATGGGGTGGAGTGCCCGCGATCGCTCGTTGCGGCGGCTGGCAGGGGAATAGATTGTCGCACGGTAATCTCATTGGCACCGATGCTTCCTGATGCTTCAATCAACAGTTGTCCAGCATTTTCCAGCAGCAGAAATCCCTTTTCTGCACCCGCATTCTCCAGTACGATTTGCATCAGCTTGGTGAGCAAATCACCCAATACGATTTCCCGCGACAGGGCTTGAGAAGCTTTCATGACAGTGGCTAAATCGAAAGCGTTGCTGCCACCTGCAGAGACAGAGTTGGCGATCGGCAAGGCTGCTCCAGCGATCTCGTCCTGTTGGAATGCTGGAGCCAGCAGGTGGGGATACCGGGCTGCCAGATCTTTCACCTTAGCCGTGGCACCCCAACGCAAGTAACCGTAGTAAGACT
>JBBIQC010000308.1:0-4432 GCA_037442585.1 Oscillatoriales cyanobacterium bin_317 | reverse complement strand
CCCGCCCCTGGGATAAATAAAATTCGGCGGCCAGTTCATTGGCTAAGGCTTCTTCCTGGATATAACCATACTCTCTGGCTCCAGCGATCGCCCGATCGTAAAGCTCCATAGCCTGCCAGGAGTTGCCCAGAATTCGTGCCTTCTCAGCTTCTACCAGATCAAACTTATGCTGAAAATTCATTGGGGCATGATCTGCCCAGTTTTGCATCTTATCCTGGTGCTCAATCACTCGCTTTAAGATTTGTTGTTGCTGGAAGGGCGACGCAGAGGGATAAAGGGCGAGGTGTGCCAACGAGTCATAGAAGTGAAAGATTGGTACAGTAAACCATCCCCTGGTGGCATCAATATACTGTTCCGCATTCGCTGCATACTCCACCGCTTGAGTTCGTTGACCAAACAAATAAGACAAAATTAATTTATTCAGGAAGATATAGTGAAGAACGGTTTGTTCATTCAGTTGAATATGGCCAGGTAAGAACTGCTCCTCATCGTAGACTTCTCCAATTAAGCGGCAAACCTCTTCAGCCGATCCTAACAAATTCAAAACAGCTTGGTGAAAGATTTGATGCCACTTTAATGCTGTTTCCTGATTAATTTGAGCGATCGATAGACTATAGCTGGCCATTTCCTGTTCCAGGGTTTTTAACTCTGAACCGCTCCAGTAGGAATATTGGCATTTATACGTTGCCGAGTAACCCGCATGAGCGAAATCTCCAGTTTCCAGACCACTCCAATAAGCGGCTTCCAGAAATGGTAAAGAGTCTCGAACTGAATGCTTCCACGGCAGAATGAACGTTGAAACCTTAAACAAAGTTTGACTTCTAGTATGGTGAGTATCTGAACGCTCTAGTAAATTTAACGCGAGTTGACCAAACTGATAACAGGTTTCAATATCCTGCAATAAGCCACTGAAAATAATCCCATAGTCGGCAAATCCGCTTGCTGACAACGGAGTATTGCCATATTGAATGGTTAAGTTGACTTGCTGACAGGCCATCAAGATAAATAATTCGGGTGTAGATTGATAGGCCGCAGGTACCAGACTGGCTAGAAGTTGTAGGGCAGCCAGCTTGTGTGCATCTGCGATCGCTGGCAGATTCATTAAATCATCAATCCCTTTGTCTGCCAGGTTGGCCGTTGTTTCGGCGATCGCTTGCTGAATATCCAGCGGTGTCGGAGCTTCGGTGAGTGTTACACCCAGTAACTGTAATGCTTGCAATCCTAGTTTTACCGCTTCTTGGAGTTCTCTTTGTACCTCACACGCTTTGATCCGTAACTCATATACCTTTACTTTGTCTAATGGTGTTTTTGCAGATTGCAATACTAATTCCGTGAGATATTGCATTTGTTGAAAGTTACCATTCAGAAGAGCCGCTTCCGCTGTCTCTTGATGCAGGGCTAAGGTGAGTGTGTATTGCTGATCCCAACTAACATCCGTTAACAAACTTAAACCCGTTGATAGATAGCGCATGGCTGATTCATAAGCTGTCGCCAACTTGGCTTTCTGACCTGCGATCAAATTGAGTTCGGCAACTTGATTTTTTTCTACCTCTGAATTCAGCAGATGAACCCCATGATTCAATTGATTGACTAATGAGAAAATAATTTCCTTTTGTTTTTTGAATGGAGTGTTTTGCAGTAGTAATTGGCCGATTTTCAGATGAGCCTCCTCCCTCTGGGATGCTGGAATCAAGCAGTAAGCCGCCTGTTGGACACGATCGTGCAGAAACTTATAGAGAATTGGTGATGGTGGAGTGAATTCAAATGATGAAATAGCATCTTCACGGCTGATAGGTTCCAGATCAAGAGTCAGCGGTGCTTTTTCGGGATTGTTCAAAGGAATAATCAAGTCTGCTTGTAAGGCTTCCCATAAGTCTTGAGCCGTTTCTGATAGAGACTTTTCGTGGACGATCGCCAGGACATCCAGGGGAAACTGATCACCCATGCAAGCGGCTAATTTTAGTACATTCTGGGTTCTCTGAGATAGCTTTTGAATTTGGTTGACCATCAGCTCAACGACATTCTCGGTTATATCGATTTTCTGCAAAACATCGATATCCCATTGCCAACCACGGCGCTCGAAGTCAAACCATAGCAACTTGTCCTGATGCAGCGATTTGAGCAGTTGAGCGAGGAAGAAAGGATTACCCTGGGTTTTCCTGAAGAGCAGATCTGCAAGGGGTTTAGTTGTAGCAGCATCGGTATGTAGGGTGTCGGCAACGAACTGGTTGACATGGTTGATTCCCAGAGGTTGAAGGGTGAGGTTGCGGACGATCGCGCCAGTCTGCTGAATTTGCTTTAAGGTATGGGTTAACGGATGGGAAGCGCTGATCTCGTTGTCACGATAGGCTCCCAGAAGCAAGAGAGACTGACTCTCCAGATTCGTAACCATGAGTTCAATTAATTTGAGAGAGGGAAGATCAGCCCACTGTAAGTCATCCAGAAATATCACCAGTGGATGTTCCGGTTGACAAAACACGTGCAGGAATTGTTGAAATACTCGATTGAAACGGTTTTGTGCTTCCGAGGAGCCAAGTTGGGGAATGGGTGGCTGGGAACCAATAATTCGTTCTATCTCCGGAATTACCTCAATCAGGACTTGACCATTCCCTCCCATAGCACTGAGTAGTTTGGCTCTCCAACTTGCTATCCTTTCGTCGCTTTCCGTCAAAAGTTGCCGTATCAGTTCCTGTAAAGCCTGGGTCAGCCAGGTATAGGGAATGTTGCGCTTAAATTGATCAAATTTACCGGAAATGAAATATCCCTGTTGCTGGGAGATGGATTTATGAACTTCGTTGATCAGAGAAGTTTTGCCCACTCCTGAATAACCGCTGACCAGCACCAATTCGGTCGTTCCGGTGCTGCTGTGGTCAAACGCCGTTAGCAAGGTCGCTAGTTCAGTTTCCCGACCGTACAGCCTTTGGGGAATGAGAAACTGGCTGAAATCATCTACCTGGCCGATCTGAAACCAGGGAATCTGGTGTGGCTCCGGTTCATTGTTTGCTCTATTTTGCTCCAGCAACTGCTGACACCTCACCAGATCGGCCTTCAACCCCAACGTACTTTGATAACGTGCTTCAGCGGTCTTGGCTAGAAGTTTGATCACCAGATCAGAAAGCAGTGGCGGAATAGAGGGAGTGATCTGGTGGGGAGGGATGGGAGTTTTGGCAATGTGGCAATGAATCAGTTCCAGGGGTTCAGTGGCGGGAAAGGGAAGCCGCCCTGTGAGCATTTCGTAAAAGGTGACTCCCAACGAGTAAAAATCAGTGCGGTGGTCGATCGTCCGGTTCATGCGTCCGGTTTGTTCCGGTGACAAATAGGCCAGTGTGCCTTCCAGGACATAAGAATGGTTCCCGATCTGGTTTTCGCGGAATAGACAGGATGAAACACTGAAATCAATTAGTTTGACCTGTCCAGTTTGGGGATGAATCAGGATGTTGCCAGGATTAATGTCTTTATGAACAATCTGATGTTGATGCAGTTCCGCCAGAGCCGCAGTCAGTTGAATCGCAATGTTGAGAAACTCCTGCAGTTGCAGGGCGGTTTGCTGCAAAAATTGCTGTAAGGGAATGCCACCAAAATTCTCCAGTACCAGTGCCAAACCGTTGTGGCAAGTTTCTAGCGCTAAGGGCTTGATAATTCCTGGACTGTCCAGGTTTTCCAGCAGCCTAAACTCCTCTCTCAGACAAGTTATCTCTTCCAGCGACGGATAGTCTGCTTTAAGCACTTTCACAATCACGGGTTGCTGATCCATCTGCCTGACCCCGGCATAAACCCTGGTGCGGGCACTTTCATGAATGGCCCGATCGAGCCTGTAGCCAGCCAACATCCTGTTCATAGCCAACAAGTAACCCCGGAGATGGATAAGAAGTGCCGTTACCGATTCATCCTTCTCAGACAGGAAGGGAATAAATTTGCCAGCACCATCCCTCTAGGGTAAGAACTTATTAAGGAAAACCGCTCCAACTTAATTCCTTCTTCGGCTTTGTTGCGGCGGATCAATATTTTATTGGCAGATGGACGATCGTGCTAGGGGATTCTGCCGCAAACGTTTGTTAGGGCAGATGATCGTTATTGCCAACCACACACTCTCTGAAATTCGGTTTTGTAGATCTCAAGTGTCTGCTGGTCAGCACAGACTAACAGAATCTGTCCGATCGCTGTAGTGTGAAAGAGAACTTGCCCAATGGTTTCGAAAGCAGTGCGAGCAGCCAGTTTTACAGGAAATCCCAAGGCTCCTATACCAATTGCGGGAAAGGCGATCGAGCGAATCCCTTGAATCATTGCCAGTTCCAGGCAGCTTTGATAGCACCGAGCCAGTAACGCGACTTCCCCCTGATGTCCACCCTGCCATAGCGGACAAACCGTATGAATTACCGGTAGTCCTTTTTAGTAAAGGATGAGGAAAAAGCAGCGCGCTCTTAACAACTTG
>JBBIQC010000307.1:0-6119 GCA_037442585.1 Oscillatoriales cyanobacterium bin_317 | reverse complement strand
GCCACCAGGATGATTCCAGGATGCAAAGTCCAGTCCCGTGTGGCGATTCCCAGGACGAGAAACAGGGACAGAAACAGCATCTGGTACGATCGGGCATCACGAAACATAGAGCAGGAAAGCCATACCAATCAGGTTGTCCGTCAGTATGGCTTGCTCGAAAGTAAAATGGGGAACTTGTTACAATTCCGGTAACAGGAAGAACACAACGATCAAGTACGATTCGTCAGAAAATTCTTGAGATACCATGAAGGTGCAGTATTCCTCATGGGTGGCATCTATGCCAATGACTCCCCCCTCTGTTCTGGCCCTTGATTTTGATGGCGTGCTCTGTGATGGTCTCAAAGAGTACTTCAAAACCGCCTGGATGGCCTATTGCAATCTCTGGCAACCGTCTGAGAAAACGCCCCCCCCTGGCTTAGCTGAATCCTTTTATCGCTTGCGGCCTGTCGTGGAAACAGGCTGGGAAATGCCGTTAGTGTTAAAGGCGGTTATGGATGGCTTGGCGGAAACGGAATTGTTGGCAGACTGGCCCGCGATCGCCAAACGCCTGGTTTCTCAATACAACCTGGACCCAGGGATGCTGATGGCAGAAGTGGATGGCCTGCGCGATCGCTGGATTGCTGATGATTTGAACAGTTGGTTAGCAGAACATCGGTTTTATCCGGGGGTTAGCGATCGCCTCAAAGTTATTCTGCAAACGGATACTCACGTCGCCATCATCAGTACCAAAGAAGGCCGCTTCATCCAGCAACTCTTGCAACAGGAGGGAATCGATCTGACCGATCTGCAAATTTTGGGTAAGGAAGTGAAGCGCAGTAAAGCAAATATTCTGAAAGAACTAATTCAAATTTTTCCCACCGCTACTTTCTGGTTTGTTGAAGATCGACTCAAAACCTTGCAGGCCATTCAACAGCACCCTGAGTTGGCAGAGGTGGCTTTATTTCTAGCAGACTGGGGATATAATACCTCGGGGGAACGATTATTAGCAGAACAGGATCCCGACCTTCACCTCCTATCCCTGAGCCAGTTCAATCAAGATTTTTTGTCCTGGATAAAAGGCCAGGAACAGTCATGGTAGATTCCTCCAACGATTTTTCTCGCCAGAACTTGAGCGGTCAGAACTTTCATAAAGCCCAACTGGCAGGGGCAGACTTCACAGCAGCGAATTTAGCAGGTGCTAACTTTGCCCATGCCGATTTATCAAATGCTCAACTGACGAGAGCCTGTTTAGTGAATGCCGACTTGACCAGTGCCCAACTCGATAAAGCAGACTTGACGGGGGCTGATTTGAGAGGGGCTATTTTAACTCACAGCAGTATGAATTTTACAGATCTCACAGAAGCTAATTTAACCAATGCCACCCTCAATCATGCGAACTTAGATCGGGCAGTGTTGAACGGTGCCCGGTTAGATCGAGCTAGTTTATGCGATGCCAGACTAAGTTATGCCTATTTGCGGCATGCCAGTCTAGTGCAAGCAGATTTGAATGGTGCTGATTTGTTTGCAGCCGACTTAAGTAACGCTGATTTGTATGAAGCATCGTTGAGTGATACCAATCTCAGTGCGGTGACAGTCACCTATGCTAGCTTTGGCAGAAATGCCGGACTTTCTCAGCAAACCTGGGAGGAGTTATCTAAACAAGGTGTAGTTTATTACCAGTGAGCGCTGGCAGAAGTACGCAGAGTAGCATTAAATACTTTCCACATTTAAATCAACTTTTGCTTTATCCCTGTTTCCAGGTCTATTTACAAATGGTTTCTTTCTTATAAAAAAGTTATAGCTCACTAACAGAAAAATGGACTAGAATGGCTAGTCGATTGGCACAGGCTTCTAAATATGAACCTATTAACCTGGCAACAATTTCCCTTTCGGTTTTCATTGACCTGCATCAGGTCAAAAAGCTGTGCCGAAGTTCTCTAATCAGGAGTACTCGTTTTGGCTCAATTTTTCAAATGAAAATTTTGAGACAGTAAATTCACGTCAGGTTAATAGGCTGTTAACAAGAAGCAGATCATTATTTTGAATCTGAAGCTTGTTATCAGCCGGGTTGCCAATCCATTGCATGAACGTTAACTTACTTACAGGACAGCATCATGTCTTTTACCTACAAGACCGATACTACAAAGATTAGCAAAATTGAGTTCACGGGAGATCCCCAGGTAGCCAATATTGCTTTCTCCGATACCAGCCCTACTTATTCTCCAACCGTGATCATTTTTGGCGTACCTGCTGCTACAGCCAGTGCGATCGCAGTTAATTTCTTCTTCGCAGGAACTACAAGAGACATCAATATCGTCACCCAGGCTGCGCCAACTAAAGTAGGTGGCAACAACTACTTTGAAGCGAAGTATGGTGGCAGGGTTGATATCAGCTAGTTGTTTGCTGTGGCATTTGTACTAGCATTCTTTAAAAGTGCTGGGAATCGAGTGCTGGGAAAAAGTTCATGCTCAATTCTCAGCACTCGCACCATTTACCACTGGGGATCCGTTGTCAGTAATTGCTCGATCGCCTCACTAGGCAGTGGTTTCGAGAAGAAATATCCCTGGCCATATTCACATTTCAAAGCCCGGAGCTGAGCCAGTTGTCCGGTGGTTTCGACTCCTTCAGCAACAATATCCATTCCCAGGTTATGCCCCAGCATAATTACGGTTTGGACAATGTGACTATCTTCATTTTCCGATCCCATACGGCTGACGAACGAGCGATCCACTTTAATCGTGTCCGTGGGGAAACGATGCAGGTAACTGAGGGAGGAATAACCTGTGCCAAAGTCATCAATGCTAAGTTGCAGATCTAAGGCTTTGAGTCGCATCAACATGGCGATCGTTGTTTCTACATCGGTCATCGCAATACTTTCAGTAATCTCCAACTTCAAATTGTGACCGTTTAAGCCCGTCTGCCGCAGGGTCTGTTCAATCTGCTCCACCAAATTAGCCTGAGCAAATTGCTTACTGGAAAGATTCACACTGACCACCAATGGAGCGAGTTGAGGAAAGCGATGCTGCCAGATTTGCACCTGATGGCAGGCTTCCTCAATCACCCACTGGCCAATGGGGATAATTAAGTCTGTTTCTTCGGCAACGGAGATGAATTCCATGGGATGCACAAATCCCCGTTGGGGGTTCTGCCAGCGAAGTAAGGCTTCAAATCCCGAAATTTTGCCAGTTAGTAACGAAACCACGGGCTGATAATGCAATTGAAATTCCTGTCGCTCGATCGCCCGTCGCAAATCCGTTTCCAACTGCAGGCGAGTCATCACCTGAACCCGCATTCCTGGCATAAATACCTGATACCGTGCTTTTCCAGAGGCTTTGGCCTGATTCATCGCCGTCTGGGCATCCCGCAACACATCTTCTGGTTGCAGGTAACGGTCTAATTCGTTCAGGACAATGCCCACACTGGTGCTGGTGAATACCTCCTGTCCCTGCAAAACGAAGGGTTGTTTAATCTGCTTTTGCAAGTAGTCTGCTAAATGAGCCACTTCGTCTATATCCTGGATTTGAGGTAGCAGAATTGCAAATTCATCGCCTCCGACCCTGGCCAAATGATCTCCAGACTTGAGGCCCGATTTTAGCCGTTTAGCGATCGCAATCAACAGTTCATCGGCCCGATGTGGCCCAAAACTGTCATTGATTGCTTTGAAGCTATCCAGTCCTAAAGACAAAACCGCCCAGGATGGGTCATAGCCTACCTGTTTTAATGGATTTAACTGTCTCCCACGATTGATGACCCACTGCACCTGATTGATAAATAAAGCCCGATTGGGCAAGCCCGTTAACTCATCATGCAGAGCATTGTAAAGCAGACGATAGGCCAGGATGGCAACACTGGAGCCGATAAACGCGATCATAGGAGCCACAAAGGGAATCCAACCTGCCTGTAAAAAGGTTCCCAGACAAATCCCGAATAAACTGACACCACCTATCGCTACCGATAATCCCAACCAGACAGGATGTCGCAATCGCCAGCCCAACACCCCTCCCAGCAACGCCCAAATCCAGATCCAGGCAATTTCGATGGGCTGAGGCCAGTACCAGATGACCGATTGCCCATCCGAGAGTATTCCTAAAATTTGGCTCACTTTCTGAGCATGAACCAGAACTCCCCCCATCTCCGGGTTTTTATCGTCGGAAAGGTTAAAGGGAGTGACAAACAGGTCTTTCACACTGGGAGCGGTGGTGCCAATCAATACCAGCTTATCCTTCACCCAGGCGGGGTCTATCCGCCCATGCAGGACATCCCCCAAAGTTACCTGCCGTGCGGCTGCCTTGCCAGAGCGGTAATTCAGCATAATCTGGTAGCCGCGATCGTCCAGAGTCTGATAACCACCTGCATGACTGTCTAAGGTTGGAAAGACCCGTTCCCCAATCTGTAAGGCTTTTTGAGCAATGGGGGTAACTGTCAGATGTTGATCTGCAAGGTAGTGCAGGCTGAGTCGCAGGGAGAATGAATAAAAACGTTCCCCTTCAGAAGTGGCAAACAGAAAATTACGCCGAACGACGGCATCGGGATCCAGCACAACATCACTAAAACCAACCCGATCTGGAGCCATTCCCGGTGGCGCTGGCACTCCATCTTTAGCTGCATCCCCTAACAGTCTGATAGCAATTAAGTTAGGAGCCTGCAGTTGTTTGAGTAAGTCGGATTGCCCTGGGGGATGGGAAATATCGCGATAAATATCCAGGCCGATCGTGCGGGGACGGTATTGCTGCAACCGTTCCAGTAAGCGAGCAATAACCTGATCCGACAGGGGCCACCGTTGTTGCTCTTGAATATCTTGTTCGGTCACTGTAACAACCAGGAGCCGAGGATCAGGGTCTTGTGCTGGACGTAACCGCAGCATCTGATCGTAGGTCAATAGCTCCCAGGGTTGCAGTCCACCCGCCTGCCTGACTCCTACTACCAAACCAGCAACTAATAGGCTGCTAATTAAGGCAGGATGTTTCAGAATAAATCCTGAAAATCGGTGGCTGGTGCTCAACAACCTGGCAAATCTTCTGCGGAAATGTGTCATGTGAGCGGTATTACCTGGATTAAGCGATCGCTGAAGGGAAGTTCACTAAAAAGATTCAATGAGATAAGGGTGCAAACAGGACATTTCAAGACCTAAGGCCCATTTTTGACGATCTTTCAGTTCGCTACGGCAGGCGCACCTACCACCAAATTAAAGCGTTGCATCGGATAACTTGATCCAGTAGATGCTCTTTGGATTAATTTTGCACCAAGTATTGTTTATTCTATCCGTTACCGCTTTAGTCAGTGGCTCGGATTTAATATTCCCAGTAAATTGCTTGAGTTACCATGCCCTCTATGACGTTTGATCCAACCTTTACCGCAAAATTATTGGCCGCCGCCGATCGGCTGGTGCATTTGTTAGACCAGTTTCATCAACCACGGGTATTAGTGATCGGAGATTTGTGCCTGGATGAGTTTCTCACGGGACAGGTAGAACGCCTTTCCCGGGAAGCTCCAGTGCTGATCATTCGCCATGAACACACCCGCCAGGTAGCTGGAGGGGGAGCCAATGCGGTATACAACCTGGCGAAGTTGGGGGCACAGGTGAAGGCGGCTGGTATCGTTGGGAAAGATGAGCAGGGAAAGGCATTACGCCACATCTTTGAGACGGCAGCAATTAATACTGAGGGGATGCTGCTGGATGGCGATCGCCCCACAGTGACAAAAACCCGTATCTCCGGTCATGCCCGACAGTCAGTCACGCAGCAAATTGTCCGGGTCGATCGCAAATCCGATCAGCTACCGTCTCAAGTCTTGCAGGATCAACTGGCCGACTACATTCAGCAAAACTTGAGCCAGGTGGATGCCGTCGTTTGCTCTGATTATGGAGACGGCACCCTCTCTGCCCCTGTGATTGCAGCGGCTCTATCCCATCCTCTCAGCATCGTTGATGCCCAAAAGCAGTTACAGCGCTATCGGGGAGCCACCATCTTCACCCCCAATCTGCCTGAGGCTGAACAAGCGGTTGGCTATCCCCTGGGAGATGGCACCGACCTGCCCCTCATTTGTCAGGGTGGCAAGGATCTGATTCAAGCCACACAAGCCCAACAGGTCCTCATTACTTGCGGTGGAGAAGGGATGAGCCTAATCCATTGTGATGGCAG
>JBBIQC010000306.1:0-6149 GCA_037442585.1 Oscillatoriales cyanobacterium bin_317 | reverse complement strand
CAGTAGAGTTTGCCCGTTACTTTCTGGCGACCTTCTTAGTCCGGCAATTTACGATCGTCTGGGTGATCTGGGAGTTTGAAAAGGAAATCGTCGAGGGTCGCCTGTCCTTCCGGTTGCTGCAACCCCTGTCTCCGGTCTGGCACTATCTGGCCTCCCATCAGGCGGAACGATTGGCCCGCTTGCCCTTTGCTTTGCTGCTGATTTGCTTCTTTTTCCTGCTGTATCCCCAGGCATTCTGGCTGCCCAGCCTGAGCGAAATTGTGCTATTTCTGATCTTCTCTGCCCTGGCCTTCGGGCTGCGGTTTCTGATGCAATACACCCTGTCGATGTTCGCCTTCTGGACTGAACGAGCCAGTGCCCTGGAGCAATTCTGGTTCCTGTTCTACCTGTTTCTTTCGGGTCTGATTGCCCCTCTGAGCGTGTTTCCGCCTGCGGTACGGGCGATCGCCCTGTGGACTCCCTTCCCCTACCTGATCAACTTTCCCGCCAGTCTGCTGGTCGGCCTACCCGTCAACATGACTCAGGGAATCCTGGTGATTCTGGGCTGGGGGATCTTGTTTTATCTGATCTGTCGCTGGCTCTGGAAAAAAGGCTTACGCCAGTATTCCGGCATGGGCGCGTAGGGGAAGTAAAAAGTTAAGAGTTGTAACAACTGTCAACTTTTCACTTTTTCAATGTCCGAGTGGTGTTCCAGGTAGTCGAGCAGCTTTAAGAAGTCGGTGCGGGGGAGCGATCGTCCGCCAATTTCGCGAAAGGCGAGTTGGGGTTTGCCATTTTCGACAATGTGGTAGCCCCAGTACAACAACTGTTTGCTGTAGCGAATGGCTACGTCCTCTGGATCGATGTAATGACAGTGGACATCATCCGCAATCATGGACTTGAATTCTGTCTTCAACAGGTCATTCAAAATATGATTCCGTCGATCTTCATCGCTATGGTAGTTGTTGATTAAGACAAACAGTTCTGCCTCTTTATTCACCCGCCGAATTGCAGCAAACGTCCGCTTAATCACATCCGCATTTTTGTTGATTCCCAAAGGATTGAGGGTAGTAGGAATGATGCAGTAGTCGAATCGCTCCAGAAATTCCTCCGGGTTGGCATCGTATTCTGGACTGCAATCGCAGATGACAATCCGAGCATCAGGGTACTCTTGCTCGTCCCATTCGTTGTAATTAAGCACCGTAATGGTTGCGCCTAATTGTCCTTTGGGGCCAGGGAGGTAAACGCCATCTCCCAAGAGTTTTCGCAGGTTGCTCTGGCGATCGAGGTCAATCAGCACCACATCATAGCCATTCAGGGCAAAGGCTCCAGCCAGGTGAGCGCTGATCGTCGTTTTCCCAACTCCCCCCTTACAGGTAAACACCCCAATGTAAGTCACGTGAGGACGCGGCGGAGGTGGAGGAATTTCACCGTCTTCCCAGACAATCTGGTTGTTCTGGAAGCTGCCTAAGGCCACATCAATAATTTCTTCTGTACGCATGAAGGTGAATACAGAAGGGGTAAAGCCAGAGGCAGAAATCAAAAACCCTTTGGTAAACCGGGCCGACATCGGCTGTTCTAAAAAATCAATAAACTTTTCCAATTGACCCGCATGAGTTTTGGCCCGTTGCTGACGAACCTGGACAGCGACGCACTCGCCATCGCGCTCCAACTCAATGTCATACCCTTTTGAGCCGGGAGGAGCCAGAGTCGCTTTCCATCCCTCTTGCTCAAAGAGGCTGATTAAAACCTTTTCAAAGTCGGACGGGGAATCAAACTGTGACATAGGGGCTAGTGAAGCAAAATCAGCCTGAGGGATTATAGACCTGCCTTATAGAGCTTATCGTAAACCTGTCCTGTAAATTGTGAGTACAGGGGAAATGTTTTGCTCACAAGTCTTCTGATAAAAGGAAGATAGAAGTGAGAGCGATCGCAGGACACCATCCATGAAACGCTACCTGAGAGTACTAAAGTTATTCTGGACGACAGCTCTGGCGGCTGAATTGGAGTACCGGGTGAATTTTTTGATTGCAGCATTGAGCAGTTTAGGGGGGCTGGCAGGGAGTTTATTTAGTCTGTTCCTGTTCTATCGGACTGGCTACACGTTTCAAAACTGGAGTTGGGAACAGGCGCTGATTGTTTTGGGAGTGTTTACAGTATTGCAGGGATTTTCAGCCACGTTCCTGGCTCCCAATCTGAATCGGATTGTGCGGCACATTCAACAAGGTACCCTGGACTTTGTTTTACTGAAACCGATTAGTTCTCAATTCTGGCTCTCAGCCCATACTCTGTCTCCCTGGGGATTGCCTGATCTATTGTTTGGCTGTGTAATCATTCTCTACGCTGGCAGTCATTTGAGTCTTCCTGTCAGTGCTTATTTGCTCAGTCTGGTGCCGATCGCCTGCGGGTTTCTCATCCTCTATAGCCTCTGGTTCATGTTGGGAGCCATGAGTATCTGGTTTGTCAAAATCTATAACGTAACAGAGGTGCTGAGAGGCTTGCTAGAGGCAGGGCGGTTTCCCATGGCGGCTTACCCAACGGCCTACCGCTTCTTTTTCACGTTCATCGTTCCAGTCGCATTTCTCACCACCGTTCCATCAGAGGTGATTTTGGGACGGGGGGAATGGATCTGGACACTGGGAGCCGGACTACTGGCCCTATTTCTATTCTGGGCCTCCAGTGCCTTCTGGAAATTTGCTCTACGTTTTTACACCAGTGCGTCGAGCTAAACTTCTAACATCTGCAAATGGTAAAGGCTGGCGTAAAGACCCTGTTGGGCGAGTAGCTCTTCGTGGCTGCCGGATTCTACCAGTTGGCCTCGTTTCAAGACCAGGATGCGATCGCAATTCCGAATCGTCGATAAGCGGTGGGCAATAATAATTGCTGTGCGACCTTCCAGCAGTCGCTCCAGGGCTTCTTGAATTTGGGCTTCCGTGCCGACATCCAGGCTGGCTGTCGCTTCATCCAGTACCAAAATTTTGGGATCGCGGATGGCCGCCCGCGCAAAGGCCAGCAGTTGCTTTTGCCCGCCGGATAGATTAGTGCCCCGTTCTCGCAGGGGAGTGTCGTATCCTTGCGGTAAGCGTTCGATTAAATCCGCCACATTGGTACGTTCTGCTGCCGATCGAATGGCCTCAAACGAATACTCCTCCCCTAAAGTAATATTGCTTTTCACATCTCCAGCAAAGACAAAGCCGTCTTGCAGAATCACTCCCATGTGGCGACGCAGTTCTGTTTGCGGCAACTCCCGCACATCAATCCCATCTACCAAAATTCGGCCTTCACTGGCTTCATAGAGTCGGGTGAGCAACCGAATGATGGAGCTTTTTCCGGCTCCCGTGGGGCCAACCAGGGCCACTTTTTCCCCTGGACGAATGGTAAAGTTCAAATCTTTCAGCACGTATTCTCCCGGTTTATAGCCGAACCAGACGTGCTCAAAGCGAATTTCTCCCGTAGCGGCGGCAGGATTGGAGTAAAGGGTTTGGGTGACTTCTGCATCCCGAATTTCGATCGGCTCACTCATGATGTCACTGACGCGCTCGATCGCTGTCAATCCTGCCTGAATCGCTGTAAACTTTTCGGCAAACTGACGCAGGGGGTCGAATAACCGCTGAGCAAATAGAATGAAAGCCGACAATACCCCGATGCTTAAGTGATTCCCTAAAACCAGGACTCCACCTAACCAGAGCACCCCCGCGATCGCCACCAGCGAAATCCATTCCAGGGTGGCAGAAATAGCCGAGTCATGGAAAATAGTGCGATCGATTTCCTTGATGTAGCGTTTGTTAATTTGCTGGAACTGCTGGGCATTAAACTGTTCCCGCCGAAACAACTGCACCACTCCAATGCCAACAATATTCTCCTGTAGCATCGAATTTAGGGCAGACAGTTCTTCCCTGGCCCGATAGTTGGCTTTGCGGTATTGCTGCTGGAAGTAAACGATCAGAATGGTCACGGGAATCAGCATGATCACCAGTAACAGAGCCAGTTCCCACTGCAACAGGAACATGGCTACTGCAATCACCAGGATGGAGAACAAATCGCCAATAATGCCGATCGCGCCCGTAGAAAAGACATCTCCCAACGACTCCACATCACTGGTCAGGCGAGTAATCAACCGACCGACAGGAGTGCGGTCAAAGAAGCGCATGGCCAGCGACGTAACGTGATGGAATAAATCATCCCGAATGTCTGCCGTGATGCCCTGCCCCACTTCCTGCACCAGATAGCCCTGCCATGCATCCAGCAGGGTACGGGCCACTAAGGTCAGCAACAGCAGGCCCGCAACAAGATTAATTCCCGTGGTTAACGGCAATTGGTTGAGAAAGGAAAGCCGGCTGGGTTCCTGCCGAATGATGGAAATCGCATCCCCAATCAGGATCGGTTGGACGGCTCCGGCGATCGCAGCAGGCAGCAGCAGCAGCATCGAAAACAAGAACACCCGACCATTTCGTAATCCATAAGGAATCAGCCGCTTAAACAAACGCCAGTCCGTTTCCCGCTTAGAACGGTAGGATTGAGCCGAAGGTTGAGTCGTTGAGCCAGTCATGGTTCCTGAGCAAGCTGCCGCATTAAAGGATTCGCTTTCTCACTGTAACGTACCCCTTCACCCCTTCACCCCTCCACCTCCTCATCCTCCCAACACTGACAATTCACCCTGGGAGCACCGGACATCATCGCTTTCAAGTAATTCTTCACCAAATGCAGCAGTGCTTGTGGATCTGGGGGTTTGGTGAGGAAATCGGAGGCTCCGGATAGGCGGGCGCGGGTGCGATCGATAATCCCGTTCTGGCTGGTCAGGATAATGATGGGAGTGTTCTGGAAGATGGGAGTTTTGCGTAAAAAGCTGCACAGGTCGTAGCCATTCACATTGGGCATGACCAAATCCATGAGAATCAGATCAGGTTTGCTGGTCGTTAAGGTGGCAATTCCTGTGAGCGGATCAAGAATTTTCAAAACCTTATAGCCTGCCGGTTCCAAAATACTGGCTAAGGCTTGAGTGACGGTGGGGCTGTCGTCAATACAGGCAATGGTTGGGCAGGCAGGTTGGGCCACAACGGGCTTAATGGGTGGGGGTGGTTTCAGCGGGTTGGGCAGGTCGGCGATTTCTTCCAGCGCGATCGCTCCTCGTTGTACCCACGGCAGCAAAAAGCGGGTAACAGTAGTAACAGGCCGTTGAGCATGGCAGGCAATGTCCCATAAGGTGTATCGGCCGGTTAAAAATGGACTGAGATTGGCCAGGGGAGAAGCGGCAATGGATGCGTCAGTTTGCAGATGCTGCTTCAGGATGGGCGACTTGTAAGGACTCAAGGATTCCAGCTCCAGGGTTTTCCAGTGCTTCCAAAGCTGTTGCGCCCGCTCTAAAACCTGCTCTACCTCAGCGGCAGACAACAACAGACTTAAGGCCAAATTATCCTTAAACGAAAACCGCTGCACCGCTGACCAATTGCTGCTCAACGCCGGATTACTGACCCAGGAAAATAACACTTCCTCCAGACTCGCCTTAATAATGCCTTCTGCATGGGAAACTTTTACCTGCTGCTGGGCCACACTTTGACTGAGCAACTGGTATTCCCAGGGTTCACCGGGAGGTGCTTGAGCAGCATGAAAGGTTGGGCAGTAACGCTGGATGGCTCGATTCCAGCGACGCACCCGATGCAAGGTGCCAGTGGCATAGACGAGCCGACCTTGAAAAAAATACAGTCGCCATCGGTGCTCTCCATTTGCCAGCGTTAACTCCCCAGTCGCCCGTTGCTGGCTGACTGAGGGCGGTATTTACATAAGCAATGGATGTAGATGACATGGCGGAGGAAAACCTGATGGAAATTTGAGCAATTTGCCTCTTGACCGCAGTTTAATCAGTGGAGATCGCTGGAAGAATGGGATTTTCCCGGAAATTTCGGCACCCAAGACGAGGAAATTATTGGGCAAACTGGAAGGAGTACTTCAATGGGATCGCCAACGAGATGGAGCCAGCATGAGAGATCGAATTCAGCGTTTAACAGATAACCTAGGACAAGTGATTGTGGGGAAACAGGATGCGATTCGGTTGGTATTGGTCGCGCTCTTGTCCGGCGGCCATACCTTGCTAGAAGATGTTCCGGGTGTAGGCAAGACCTTGCTGGCAAAGTCTCTAGCCCGATCGATCGACGGCAAGTTTCAGCGCATTC
>JBBIQC010000305.1:0-6159 GCA_037442585.1 Oscillatoriales cyanobacterium bin_317 | reverse complement strand
ATCTGCCTCACTCCAACTGCTTCGATTCCGACTTTTTCAGCAAGCCCTAATTAATTCTTACAGGTGGCTCATCACTGACCCACTTAGAGGGAACATAAAGTTCAATCTCATCATCCTCTTTTGCTGGAACTCGCTCAATCACTAAAATCAGTGGCACCCGTGCAACATCCCATACCGGTCGATCGGTAAACTCTAACCACACGATTTTTCGTAAAGCGGCCACTCTCCGAGGGTAAAGTAATTTCCAAACTTTTGCTGCAGCCTCTGAATTGGCATATCCTCCACTGACTACCATGCCTAACCAGCCGCCTGATTCTAGTGATTCAGTCAGAGCACGGTAGAGAAACACTAAGCCAGTATCCGCATTCTGCCCCCATACTTGCTGCCACAGCCCACGCATTTCATCGTTATACTTCACCCGTTCTGCTCGAATGTAGGGTGGATTACCTACGATGTATTTCCACTGCTGGTTGTCTCGCTCGGCAGAACCGGGAGCCAAAAACCCTTCCCCTAATAAGGGCACCAGATCGGATTCTCGCAGCAGGCTATTTAAGTTGTAGATATGAATATTGGGTACATCGGTGGGATTGGTTGAGGGCTTGAAGCGCACGAGTGCCCACATCAATTGAAAATGACTGATAAACGCTGCAAAGGGGTTGAGGTCAAATCCCCAAATCGTTGCCTGTAATTCTTGCAAAACCGTATCTGGATCAAGTCCTCTTGTTTTCGCATCTTCCAGACAACAATGCACGTACCGTACCAAAAATGAACCACTGCCACAGGAGGGATCAAGGAGCTTTCCTTCCCCATGATTAAATACCGTTTGTTCTAACAGCCAATCGACGATCGCGGAGGGAGTGTAAAACTCTCCTAGCCGCTTCCGTTTAGCAGGAGGCAAAAATGTTTGATAAATATCGCCCAAAATTTCTTCGGACAAACCTGAAAAATCGTAGGCATTGAATCGCAGAATCAGCCGTTGTAAGGCTTCATCCAAGGCCCCATTCGTTTCATAAATCCAGTCAAATAGGTTGCGCTCAAAGGGTTCATGATACAACCGTCCTACATCTTCAGCGACTAATTGGACTAATGCTTTGGCATCTCCCGTCAATTGATCGACAAATGCTGCCCAGTCCTGTGGGCCACCGTTGGATAAGCGCCGCTTTTTCGTTAGCTTTAAGTCTTCTACCAGTCTCAGAAACAATACTCTGGCAACCAGGACGGCAACCGAATCCGCTACAAAGGATTCTCGAATCCGTTCTTCGACTTGTTTGCCTTTGGCGTTGACATCCCGCCCATACTGATCTTCAAATCGGGGTAACAGATCCTCAAACAGATGGCGATGGAAGTCAAATCTGAACCGCAGTCGTACCAGTGCTCGCCGTTGAGTATCTCCAGTATCAACTAAGTTGCGCTGGATTTCCTGTTCCTGGCGCTTAAATTCGTCATACTCCTGAATTAGAGTGGCGATCGCCTGTTCTGCTGCTGTGCTGAGTTCAGTGAAACTCATTTGCAAATCTTGCCGTAACCGCTCCAGCGTCTCAGACGAATCCAGCTTTAAGTAGACATAGGGTAACTGGCCATCAATGAATGTTGCCCATTGGTTCTGGTGGGTAGCTTGTTCATAGGAAAGAAATTTTAGCTTCTCCTGCAATTCCTCAAACGATATTTCAGCTAAATAACAGGGTTCTTCAAATCCGGCAACGGCTTCTCCTGTGGGTAGAACGAGCCAAAGATAACGAGCGGTCAGAAACAAAACATATCGGGTTAAACCCTCAATATACTTACGTTTCTGGTTCCACAGTTTGCGTCTGCCACTTTCCGTATTGAGCTCTGCATCATCTTTTTTGAGATCCCCCACGACCCAGGCTGTTTTCTCAGGAGTTAGTAGCTTAATGTCTGGATAACCGCCACCGCCCGTGTCTTCAGTGACAACCCGATCTTTCGGGTAATCCAACACTCCAGCCAGGAAATCGCGCACGTCCGGGTTGTACGATCGCTCCGGTCGGTTCCAATCCAGAGATAGCCATTTGGTCAGAGGATTGGCTTGCTGTCTCTGTGGCCTACTGCTTTTAGACAAAATGCTTCACCTCTCTCCCTTCAAACACTGTAGATGAGCTATCAGCAGGGAAACAGGGTAGCACTGAATCTAACAGTATGAGCAGTTCTTAAGAAATTTATCTGCTGTGCAACTTCGGTTCAAACGCGAGTAACTCAAATAGAAGCGATCGCACCTCCACTTTGAATCGGACTGACTCAGATTGTTTCAGGAGTCAATCATCTTTAAGTCTGAG
This sequence comes from Oscillatoriales cyanobacterium bin_317, assembly GCA_037442585.1. Taxonomy (GTDB): domain Bacteria; phylum Cyanobacteriota; class Cyanobacteriia; order Leptolyngbyales; family Leptolyngbyaceae; genus Leptodesmis. Next base: position 3,868 of record JBBIQC010000305.1, on the reverse strand, counting down.
CAACTCAGGGATGAATCCGGGCTGCTCTAGCGCGATCGTTTGTAACTTAGGCTCAAACTTCTATAAGTTTTGTTGAAGCCATTGTCACAATACTTTGAGCCTACTGATTTAACGCTGGTTCGCCAAAACCTTGGAGGTTTAAGGAGATTTCTAGAAAACAAAATACCTGTAGGGGCAGGTTTAGCCAAAGTTTTTCAGTTCAAACGATAACCTTGCCGCTAAACCTGCCCCTACCAAAGGGTAAATTTTTTCCAGGAAACCTCCTAAGCACCTAATGTTGGTCATGAGGTTCAATTTCTGGTTAAAACCTCCGAGGTTTGATGCGGATAAGATTGGTTTAACTACATTGAGGCTAAACCAATGGTCACGCTCTCCGATGATGAGGTTGCCCTGATTCGATCAATCCTGACTGCCCTGCGGGGTATTAAAGTTCGCGATATTGATAAAGCGCTGGTGATTCTGGCAAAAGCTGACCGGGGAGCAAAGCCATGATTGTGCTGACCGACGAACAAGCAATCATCATTCACCGCTTGCTCACCTGTATCCTGCTCAATGAAACCTATCGTTTAGCTGACGTAGAAGATGCGCTAATCTGGCTATCTCCGGAAAATCGCCAGATCCTTTGCCCCTTCGACTCCTTGTGGTCTAAAAACCTGCCTCAGGAGATTGTTCGAGAGTTAAGGCATGGTTATCCTAGAAGCAGAACTCCTAAACTGCCACAAAACAATGAGTATCCTGATTTCTGATGAGCTTATACAAGCGGCGCAAATGACAGAGGCTGAATTACGGCAGGAGATAGCGATAATGCTATTTCAGCAGGAGCGATTTACTTTGGGGCAAGCCAGTCGATTTGCTGAAATGAGCCAACTTCAATTTCAGAGGTTGTTAGCTAGTCGGCATATTTCACTCCATTACAACCTTGCTGAACTGCATGAAGACGTGACAAGCTTGCAGAACTATGGCTGGCGATGATTATTGTCAGTGACACCTCTCCAATCAGCAATCTAGCTGGAATTGGACATTTGGTTATCCTCCAACAGCTTTATGATGAAGTTATCATTCCAACTGCCGTTCATTAAGAATTGCTTAATTCTGATGCTGGCGATCCAGTTTTATTAGCAATTCAGACAGTTGATTGGATTCAAATTCGTTCTGTTACCAATGTCACTCTACTTCAGCCTCTACAAACAACTTTAGATATAGGTGAAGCAGAAGCGATCGCCCTGGCGCTTGAACTCAATGCATTCATTGCTAATGGCTTTTGGATCCGTGATGAACTCTATGCAGAAACTTTACGACTAGCAGGGGAATAGGCTTTAATTTCATGCTCATTTTATTTTTGTTTGCAACCATGATAGGGCTACGTCAGGAGGAGGGAGAACAGACGGAGCCTTATGCTGAATGCCATTTTGAAAGGGTCGATCGTCCAGCGATGGCTGGTGGTGATGGGGGCCATTATTGTCACGATTTTGGGCAGCTATAACCTGACCCGGATGCCCCTGGATGTGTTTCCTGACTTTGCCCCACCCCAGGTGGAAATTCAGACAGAAGCCCCCGGACTGGCACCGGAGGAAGTGGAGTCGTTGATCACGCTGCCGATCGAAAGTGCGGTCAATGGAACTCCCGGTGTGGAAACGGTGCGATCGTCCTCAGCGGTAGGAATTTCAGTCGTGCGCGTGATTTTCAACTGGGGAACGGATGTCTATCAGGCGCGGCAACTCGTTACAGAACGATTGCAGCAAGCCCGCTCCAAACTACCTGCCAGTATTGAATCGCCACAAATGTCGCCGATTACCTCGCCGATCGGCACCGTTCTGATGTATGCCTTTTCCGTAGAGCATGAACCGTCCCAGTCTGGAGAAGCGCCAACATCGCTGATGGAAGTGCGGCGGTTAGTCGATCGGGATGTGACTAATCGCCTGTTAGCCGTTCCCGGTATTTCCCAGGTGATCGCCTACGGTGGGGATGTGCGCCAGTATCAGGTGTTGGTTGATCCGGCAAAGCTGACCGCTTTTAATGTCTCGCTTCAGGATGTCACCCAGGCCGCGAAACAAGCCAATGTGAATGCGGCGGGCGGGTTTCTGATCACACCAGACCAGGAAGAAATTATTCGTGGCGTTGGACGAATTGAGTCGATCGAGCAATTGGCGCAATCTGTGGTCACTGCCAGAAATGGCAAGCCTGTACTGTTGCGCGATGTGGCATCTGTGCAAGTGGGTGCTGCCCTGCAACGGGGAGATGGCAGCGTCAATGGTAAACGCGCCGTGGTGGTGATGATCAACAAACAACCCCTGGCCGATACACCGACTGTGACTCGTGCTGTTGAACAGGCTATGGAGGAGATTAAAGCCGGATTGCCCAAGGATGTCCGGGTGTTGGAAACCTTTCGTCAAAATAGCTTTATCGAATCGGCGATCGAGAATGTGCGAGATTCGCTACGGGACGGCATTATCATTGTTTCCATCGTGTTGCTGCTATTTTTGATGAACTGGCGCACTGCGGTAATTACATTGAGTGCCATTCCATTGTCAATCTTGATTGGCATGTTAATTCTATCCTGGTTTGGACAGGGGGTTAACACGATGACTTTAGGGGGACTGGCAGTGGCGATCGGGTCAGTGGTGGATGACTCGATCGTAGATATGGAAAATGCTTACCGTGGACTGAGAAAAAATCAAATCAGTGATCATCCCAAGCATCCATTTCAAATCGTCTACGACACTTCAGTTGAAGTTCGCGTCAGTGTGATTTTTTCAACGGTGATCATTGCCGTGGTCTTTGCCCCCATTTTCAGCCTGACGGGTGTGGAAGGGCGGATTTTTGCCCCAATGGGGATTGCTTACCTGATTTCGATCCTGGCTTCCACCCTGGTTGCTATGACTCTTTCTCCGGCGCTCTGTGCAATTTTGCTGGCACATCGTCGCCTGCCATCCGATGAAACCTGGGTGACGGCCTTTTCCCAACGGCTGTACCGTCCTCTCCTCTCAGTGGCAATCCACCGTCCCCAGGTAATTTTGTTTGCCGCGATCGCTGCCCTGATCGCATCCCTGGTGATTCTGCCAGGGTTAGGGCGGGAGTTTTTGCCAGAGTTCCAGGAGCGATCGCTGGTGAATGCTATGCTGCTCTATCCTGGCAGTTCTCTGGAGGCAACGACCCAGTCCGGCTTAGTGATGCAGGATGCCCTCAAGAACGACCCTCGATTTAAGACCGTGCAACTGCGGGCAGGACGTGCCCCCGGTGATGCGGATGCGGGTGGCGTAAACCTGGGGCATCTGGATGTGGAACTCAGCGATGCAGGGATGCAAGACCGTAAAGGAAGCATTGAAAAACTGCGTCAGGAATTTAACAGGCTGCCCGGTGTGGCTGCTAACATTGGCGGCTTTATCTCGCACCGGATGGATGAAGTCCTGTCCGGTGTTCGCAGCGCGATCGCGGTCAAAATCTTTGGGCCTGACCTGACCGAACTGTGGGCGATCGGGCAGGAAGCGGAAGCCGCCATGCGTCAGGTTTCAGGTATTGTCGATTTGCAGTTGGAACCCCAGGTGCCAATTCGCCAGATTCAGATTCAGTTTGATCGCTCAAATGCCGCTCGCTATGGACTCACTGTCGGACAAATTGCAAGCGTCATTGAAACAGCACTGAACGGACAGGTGGTTTCCCAGGTGTTAAAAGACCAGCAACTGTTTGATCTCCTGGTCTGGCTGAAACCAGAAGCCCGCACCAATCTGGATACAATCCGTAACCTGCTGGTAGATACCCCCAGCGGACAAAAAATACCTCTGGCACAGGTTGCCCGGATTAATTACGGTACTGGCCCCAATACGATCAACCGGGAAAATGTGTCGCGGTTAATTGTGGTGTCTACGAA
>JBBIQC010000304.1:0-6204 GCA_037442585.1 Oscillatoriales cyanobacterium bin_317 | reverse complement strand
GATCTGCCTCACTCCAACTGCTTCGATTCCGACTTTTTCAGCAAGCCCTATCTAATACCCGTCAGGAAAGCGTTTCTATTGCTTTAATAGGACTTTCTCTATTGTCAAACCAGATTGGTCCTGTAGTTTGGGATACTAATCTATTGTACAATCGAGTACCTCACATGCTCCTCTGGTTCTTTGCCTTCGGTATCGGTGCTCAGACGTTGAAAAGTCCATTGTCCAAGTTAATTTTGTCAGTAGCTTTCCTTGCTGCGGTTGAACTCAATTTTGGATTGGAAACTCCCTATCGAATTCTCACCTATGGTGGTTTATTGCTGATCTGGCTCCCCTGGATCAAGGTGCCAACCATTTTGAAATCGCCCATCTCTCAGGTTGCCAGCGCCTCCTTGTTCATCTATCTGTCTCACTTTCAGTTCCATTCACTGAGTGCGAAAATTTTTGGCAACCATACCTGGATGGGGGTAATTTTTGCTCTTATTGGCGGGGCTATTACCTGGAAACTTTATCTTGTGTCTTGGTCTCATTTAGTACACATCCAACCGAGACGCACTGGCACTAGACCAAGAACACAGACAAAAGTTACTGCAGCAGTTGAGCAACCGCAGGAACGGGAGAAAGTTTTGCTCAACAAATAAGCAGTTAAACCAAGTCCAGCTAGAGAACGGTCGTTTTCCTATAAGAGAAACTACGGTTCTGGACTTGGACAAGGTTTATATGAAACCTACTTATACGACTACTCTTTGTACGGGTGAGGCCATTCGCCCCTACATCGACGATGAATTCTTTCTCGGCACTCCGCATTCAGTTCTCAGCACTTTTACGCAAGACTTCTTTAAAGTCTTCATGAACTATAGAGACATGAGTTTGCATCTGGAGTTAAATTTGTAATCTTTTGGTAAGCCCATGATGAAATCCCTGAATCAGGTTTATTTATGACAACAGCATCTGGTGTCCAAGCATCTGCCGCTATAAACGCACGCAAAAAGGCCAATTTTCTCTACTACATTCACAATTTTCGTGGCTTTGCGATTTTAGCGATCGTCGCTCATCATGTTATTGTTTCTCTGGAGTGGAAGAATTCAGGCATCGAAGACATCGTTTTGCTTTTGATTGGCAATGGCTCTGTTTACTTTGTCTTTATTGCGGGCTTCTTATTTCAGTTTCTTTCCTCAAAATATGAATACAAGAGTTATTTATTCAAAAAATTTCAATATGTCATAGCCCCTTACATTCTTGTCTCTCTCCCTGCAATTCTATTAACAGTATTGGGAAATCCTTTATTTAGTCCTCCAGACTGGTTTATCACTAAATTTTCTGGTTGGCCTCTTGCTGGCCAAATTGTGATGTATCTTCTGACAGGCTGCTTACTGAGCCAGTTTTGGTTCATTCCCATGATCACAATTTTTTATCTAGTTTCACCATTGCTGATCTGGGTTGATAGACATCCACGATTTTATTGGATCCTGCCGGCATTGATCGTGATAACAGCGATCGTGCCTCGCCCTGAAGAGAGCAACGCGCTTCAATCGTTTCTTCACTTTGCCTCTATCTATGTAGGAGGTATGTTTTGTTCACACTACCGAGAAAAGCTGCTCCCCCTGATTCAGAAAAGGTACTTACTATTCCTCAGTTTAGTTGCGCTGCTGAGCGGTCTTCAATACTGGTTCAAGCCTTATTTAGAAACGTTCAATTCGCTCGCTAAACTGGTGCTTTCTCTCCTGATTATGTGTTTCTTGTGGGCTAAAGAATCTCAGCTACCACAATTTTTTAACCGCTCTATGGGGTTTGTCGCAGAGCTAAGTTTTGGAATTTATTTCTTACATGAGTACTTCATTGTCCTACTTCCAGGCGTTGAAAAAAGATTAGGGCTAAACAACTTCCCTAACCAGGCTAATTTATTCAGCTTTTTACTGAATTATCTGGTGGTACTCGGTGCCAGTATCGGCACTATTTTAATTATCAAAAAAACCTTGGGGAAAAACAGCCGTTTCCTGGTGGGTTGTTAGGGCAATCCATCGTTCCCATCAGCCCACGAGCAATTTACACCGTTGGCAATAATCCCCGCTCTGCCAACCATTGCCGATTGAATAGTTTGGATTGATAACGACTGCCGCCATCACACAAGACGGTGACGATCGTGTGTCCGGGACCTAATTGCTTGGCAAGGGCGATCGCGGCTCCTACATTAATCCCCACCGAGCCGCCCATGAACAGTCCATCTTTTTCCAGCAGTTGATAGACCACCCGCACGGCTTCATGATCATCTACCCGCATGGCATCATCTGCCGGGGCACCCTGCATATTACTGGTGATCCGGCTACTGCCAATTCCTTCTGTAATCGAGCTTCCTTCCAGGGTAATCTGACCCGTTTTGACATAGCTATACAGGCCACTTCCCATCGGATCCGCGACGACACAGCGGATATTGGGATTTTTGGACTTGAGAAATAGGGCTACCCCGGCATAGGTTCCTCCGGTTCCTGTAGCCGTCACCCAGGCATCAATTTTGCCCTCGGTTTGTGCCCAAATTTCGGGGCCAGTGGTTTCATAATGAGCACGGCGATTTGAAAGATTATCAAATTGGTTGGCCCAGATTGCATTCTCCATTTCTGAGGCAATCCGTCCAGAAAGTTTCACGTAGTTGTTGGGATCCTTGTAGGGTACTGCCGGAACTGTGCGAACTTCTGCACCCAGCGTTCTCAACAAATCAATTTTTTCCTGAGATTGCGTCTCTGGAATAATAATCAAACACTTATAGCCCTTGGCATTGCAGATGTGGGCCAAGCCAATGCCAGTATTGCCTGCCGTTCCTTCGACAACGGTGCCTCCAGGTTTCAACAATCCTTGAGTTTCCGCATCCTGGATAATGTAGAGGGCTGCCCGGTCTTTGACAGAACCACCGGGATTCATAAATTCGGCTTTTCCCAGAATTTCACACCCCGTCTCGTCACTGAAGCTATTGAGTCGAATCAAGGGAGTATTGCCAACCGCTCCTACAAAGCCATTTTTAATGTCCATTCTGTCAATTTCCCTGATAGCAGTCCTAAATCGAGTTGTCCGCAGGAATAATCAGTTTACTTCTGCAACAGTAACCATTCCAAGGCAGTCAGGGTGATCGCAACTTCCCTGCTCAAATTTGGCAGATAACCTGCCCAAAATTCCGTTCACTGCCTCTGCCTTCTGTATCCAGGCATAACAGCTATAGAGCTAAATAACAGAGTAAGCTGTAACAGGATATTTGCAAGAATTTGCGTAGGCTCTATTTCTTTCACCTTTCTTAATCTTTTCAGTTTCCCCTACCCTCACAACTCTTCGATGCAACCCACTGACACCGATCGCTCCTTACGGACTTCTGAAGACTATCCCATTCATGTGGACTTTTTACCGAAACGGGTCGTGCCCCTCTCTGGCCTGTTGGGAATGACGATCGCCCCTGGAAAATGCAACCAGGGAATGCGCTTTCATTGGTGCCGGAATCTATCCCTGGATCTGGCGCGGTTGCGGCATGATTACGGCACGAATTTGCTGGTGACGCTATTAGAAGCGGAAGAAATGGTAGACCTGCAGATTGCCAATTTGCTACAAGCCGTTCCCACCTATGGCATGAAATCCCGCTGGTTCCCCATTCCTGATTTTGGAACTCCCGCCTCGATGACTGGTTTGAGCCAACTGGTCGAGGATATTTTGGCCACCCTGGAGGGGGGACGGACAACGGTAGTTCACTGTCGTGCGGGGCTGGGCCGGACTGGCTTAGTTGTTGCGTCCTGCCTGGTTGCACTGGGTTATTCTCCGAAAGAGGCATTTACCCAGGTACGCACCGCTCGCCCCGGCAGTGTGGAAGCCCTGGAGCAGGAAGCCTATGTGCATCAGTTTGCGGCAGTCTGGAAGCAGGATAAAAACTTTTCCCAGCACCCCAAGTCATGCTAAAGCGAAACTACGGCTCTGAACGTAAACAAGGTTTAGAATCAAGTCTGTGGCATTTCTGATGTAAAGCCAGTGATGAACTTTCTTTCTTCTCTCCTGATTCCGGCCTTCCAGTTTACCTCCCCTGGCCCGGAAATCCCCTTCCTGCAGTGGGGATCATTTTCGATTCGCTGGTATGGGTTCTTGATTGCCTCGGCGGTGCTAATTGGCGTAACGCTCTCCCAATACCTGGCCCGCCAGCGACGAGTCAATCCTGAGTTGGTCAGTGATCTGGCGATCTGGATGGTAATCGGGGCAATCCCCTTAGCCAGACTGTACTATGTCGCGTTCCAGTGGCAGGAGTACGCTCAGCATCCGGATCAGATTATCGCGATCTGGAGAGGAGGAATTGCCATTCATGGGGCGATTATCGGTGGCTTGATTGCAGCCTTGATTTTCTGTCGTTTACAGCGAGTGTCCTTCTGGCTAATGGCCGATCTGGTTGCTCCTGCATTGATTCTGGGACAGGCGATCGGACGCTGGGGCAACTTCTTCAATTCCGAAGCCTTTGGTCGTCCCACGGATTTGCCCTGGAAGCTTTACATTCCCCCCAACCACCGTCCTCCGGGCTATCAAAGCTTTGAGTATTTCCATCCCACCTTCTTATATGAGTCGCTATGGAATTTGATGGTGTTTACCATTCTGATGGTGCTGTTCTTCCGCGATCGCTCCGGCAAAATGCGCCTGCAAACGGGCACGATTTTTCTGGTTTATCTGGTGGCTTATAGCTGTGGACGCTTCTGGATTGAAGGCTTGCGAACCGATAGCTTGATGCTGGGGTCGCTGCGAGTTGCTCAGGTCGTCAGTCTGGTTGAGATTGCGATCGGTATGACTGGACTGGCATGGTTGTACTTGTGGCACCGTCCCCTTCCTGATGTGGTGCCTCCCCAGAAAGGGGAAAATTCAGCAGACGTGGCCAGTTCCAACAAACAGCCCTAAAAAAATAACCCCGGAGCCAAAACTCCGGAGTCTCAATCAGGGTGCATCTACCACTTCATTCTTCCCAGGTAAGAGAGGCCATCCGGAAACTTTGAGAAATTAAACAGGATTGAGTCACTGATGTTTCATTCTGTCTTTTCACTTCATTAGAGGTAGTAGATCGAAGCCCTGGCGAATTTCTAGCAGGGGGCGATCGAGCAGTGGTTCAAACTCCATAAACGGAACCCAGCGTTGGCGATGGCGAGTCTTCAGCCGCAAAAACACTAACTCTGGCAACAACTGGAGTAACACGAACCCGATCGAGACATACAGCCAGAGTACTCCCCGTGCTTCAAGGAAATCTTTGTACATACCCCGAACCGTCGAATCGATAGTTGGATTCTGAATCGTTTTCAGGTGATCCCCAAACGTGTAGTCACTGGTCCACCAGATCAAGGGCAGAATTTTGAGTTCGTTATACAGGGTGGTGTCACACCCGTACACAACGTGGGACACATCATGAGCCAGCAAAATTTTGCCAAATTCTGTGGGTAACGCCCTGGGATCTATCACATGCGAGTTCATCGCATAGTATTCCTCCAACCCCTCCCGCAAGGTTTGAGTACTGGTTTTATCTATGTATTGAGCACGTTGCTTGTTCATTGCTCCACCTACTCAAGGCAGAAAATCTGAATCAAGAATCTGTTCTATCTGGTAAGGACAACGCGCTGGAAAGCTTTCCAAAGGCTTTTGAGTTTCTTTGGCTGCCTCTCGCCGTGCGCGTCGGTAGTATTTCTCAACCCACTCTGCATCATTTAAGAAACGGCGCAGACTGGGGGCATCTTCCAGACAGTCTTGCATGCTGTCTCGACAGTTCACCAGCGTATTATTCCAACTCGTTGTTTTACGCTCTGGTTGGTACTGGCACTTCAGTAGATGTATCAACAGCAGTTGCAGATAGCTGCCTAATTCTCGCTGTTCGCTGCGCCCCAAGGCTTCTAGTTCCTCAACCAAATTGTCAACATCTAATCCTGCCCAGTATCCTTTTCGCAGATAGTCGGCCTGCTGTTGTGTCCATTGCAGGAAATCTTGGTCATAAAGTGTGGCCTCGTGCATGTGCCGTAGCTCCTAAGCAGCCACCAGAGAATTTTTTAGTAAAACTGTATACCTGATCCTAGCAAGTTGAGATCAAATCATTATCGGGTAAGGTGGATAATCTGCTCAACGGTTTGGGCATAGGTACGATCGTCCAGCACAGGAAGACTGTCACTTAGATCAAAGGATTGGTGTAAATCAATCCAGGACTTGCAGCCCCCATAC
>JBBIQC010000303.1:5642-6219 GCA_037442585.1 Oscillatoriales cyanobacterium bin_317 | reverse complement strand
ATTGCGGATTTCACTGCGACCAAATCCCAGCTTCGAGAGAATCACCGGCGACTGAATCACGCTGCCCACCCGCAGTCGATCGATCGCCGCTTCGATATAGCGAGCGGAATCCATGCCCATCGCCCGCACCACCGTTTCTAGACTGCTCCACTCTGCCGCAGGTAGACGGGCAGCGTTAGGCAAATGCAGATGCCAGCCCAGCATTGCAGCAAATCGCGCCAGATCGCAGGCAGACACGGAATTATTGCCAACATGATTGGTGTAGGGGGGTTTGAGCAGCACGGTTTTCGTTGGCTGATGCCAGAGTTCCGGATTTTGCAACAGTGGCGGTTCCCCGTAGAGTCCAGTAAAAGCCAGGTAACGATCGCCTGTCAGATTTCTCAACCAGGTTTCCAGTCCCTGGGGGGTAAAGAACTGCTTGAACATCGCCGCCACCGCATTTGATGTAGCGATCGTCTGCTTGTACGTGAACAGATCCACCGCCAGATTATAGAATCCATAGCCGTCCTGGCTACCCACCGGACGCACCAGGCAATCCTTCACCTTCGCGCTCGGCTGAACCGCATTGGCCTGACAC
>JBBIQC010000303.1:0-5632 GCA_037442585.1 Oscillatoriales cyanobacterium bin_317 | reverse complement strand
GGGGAATAATTTTGGTCGCGCTCCACATCTGCACATTGTCCAGGGGCTTTCTGCCTACCCAGTGCACCTGCATCGTGCCGTTGAAAAAGCTGCCCACCCCGATGCAAGCCTCTGTAATGTCCGGATGCAGGAAATCCAAACCCGCCCTATCAATCTCAGGCAGCGTGCCATAGCCGGGAAACAGATTAAAGAAAACTCGTTTATCAGTTCCAGTGAGAACCAGGCTTTCACCCAGGGAGACGATCGTGGTGCCATCGGGTTTTGCCGCCAGTCGGTTGGGAAACTGCGAAATATCGGCATAGTAGGGTGAATGCTCCGCTCCGCGATCAAGAAATGCCAGCTTGTCCCGGTTAAATCCAGCTTCCTGGGCCAGAAACTGGGTGTAGACGGCATTCCGGTCTTTTGCCAGGGCCAGAAAATAGTTGATCGGGTCAGCCTGGGTGAGAGCTTGTGCGAACGCTTCGTCCAGCACGCCTGTCTTCATCGTGGGCAGCCCATAGAAATCACAGAAGGCGGTCAGACCTTGCTTGGTTTGCGAATTGTATGCCCCATTGATGCGATCGCTGGGATAAAGCTGAAAATTGGCCAGTAGGATCTGAATGTCGCGTATGAGTCGGGCACTGCCGTGCCACTGGGGAAAGACAACCTTGACTTCTCCTTTCAGGTCATAAATCCCTAAACTGCGCGTGGAGTACGCCAGCGGCACAACCTCGGTGAGCTTGAGAACGCGACACAAAATGGCGGCAATTTCGCCTCGCGTGGCATTTTGAGCCGGATAAAACAGACGCACATTGGGATAGCTGATCACCAGATCTTGCTGAATGGCGGCAGCGATCGTCCCGCGTGTCCAATCTGGAATTTGATTGGCATCCTCGAAGTAGAGCTTGAGCGTTTCCATCGGATTGGCGGGGGGCTTCAAGCCGAGTGCCGCTGCCAGAACCGCCATCACTTGCGGGCGCGAGATCGGCTGATTGGGCTGAAACGTCTCATCTGGATAGCCAGAAACCCAGCCATTAACATAGGCTTGCCGAATGCGGGAATAGGCCCAGTGTGTTACAGGCACATCTGAAAAGGCCACTGGTTCGCGTACAGGTTTGGCATTGGGGAAAACGATCGGCAAAATGACTGCAAATTCGGCTCTGGTGAGGGGATTGTTGGGACGAAAGGTGCGGTCTGGATACCCGTTCAGAATCCGCCTTGCTGCAACTGCCAGAACACATTCTTTTGCCCAGTGATGATCAATATCTGAAAACAGAGAATCTGCAGGCGAAGAAGTTGGATTGTTTGCCATACCAGTGCTCCGGTTGCCTCACTTCATTCCCCCATCATCGCACCCTTCTACCCTCTCACCCTCCTAAGCGAACTCGGAATGAATTCGTGTTAGAGTAGGGCTTTCAGAGTTATGCTGGTCGTATCATCACCGATCGGGTTTGCAGGAATAAGGAGTTCAGCCGTGGCCCAGTCTACTTTAGTTCAGCTTGAAAATCCGCAAGAATGGGATTTGTCCGATCTGTATCAGGGCTTTGATGACCCCCGGTTAGTGCAGGATCTAGAAGCTCTGCAACAAACTGCCGCAAGCTTTCGAGATACTTACCGGGGAAAGGTGAAGGATTTATCGGCAGAGCAAGTCCTGGACTGTTTGCAGCAATTAGAAGCAATTTCTCAGCAGGCAGGCTTTTTGTATGCGTTTCCTGCTTTGATCTTTGCTGCAGATACTCGCAACACTGAAGCGAAACAGATGCAGGATAAGGTGATGGAAGCAGTCACAGGCATTGAGAATCAGCTTCTGTTTTTTGATCTGGAATTGAAAAGTTTAGATGATCAGAAGTTTGCCAAATTAAAATCCGCTAGTGTTCTGCAACCTTATCAACACTATCTCTATAATATTGCTAAATTTCGTCCTTATAAACTCTCCGAAGAAGTGGAACAAACTCGCAACCAGGATAGTTTAACCGGACGGCAGGCGTTTATTAATTTGCGATCGCTGCACCTGGGAGAGCAGGAATACGATCCAGTCACGACTCCTGATGGCAAAACCTGCAGCACGGAAGCGGAATTAAGTGCTCTGCTGTTTCATCCGGATGGCAATGTGCGGTATGAAGCTTACCAGTCAGTCCGTAAGGTGATGAAGCAGCATAACTCGCTGTATGCCTACATTCTCAACACAGTGGCACAGGATCACAAACTGGAAAACCAGATGCGGGGGTATGAATCTACACTGCAAAAGCAATTGCTCGCAGATGAAGTATCGGAACCCGTATTTCGGGCCATCATGGATGGGACAAAAAATCGCTTTGATCTCTGGCAGCGCTATTACACCTTAAAAGGCAAAGCGCTGGGACAAAAGATTCGCACCTGCGATGTCTATGCACCCTGGGGCAATGATCCGGTGCCGCCGCTGTCTTATCAGGCAGGGGTAGATATGCTGCTGGCTGCCCTCTCCCAATTTGATGTCAACTATGCCCGTCGTGCGGAAGAATTTTTCCTGAAAAACTGGGTAGATGCCAAAGTGCGTCCTGGAAAGCGGGGCGGTGCCTTCTGCTGGTATGCCCACGGTAAGCACAGCTATTTGCTGCTCTCCTATACCGAGGATTACAATTCCCTGTTCACCCTGGCCCATGAGATGGGACATGGATTGCACTTTGCCTGGATTGGCGATCGCCAGAGCTACTTCAACAGCAATCCGCCAATGGTACTGGCAGAAATCGCTTCTACCTTTAATGAACTGCTGTTGCTGGACTACCTTCTGAAACAGGCCGAAGATAATCCCAAACTGAAGCAGGCGTTGATCACGCGCCAACTGGAAGATCAACTCAATTTACTGTTCCGTCAGAGTACAGTCAGTCGGTTAGAGTTGGCGATTCACGATCGCGTCACCCAGGGCAGTTTTGATCAGAGCTTTGTCAATGAGCAGTGGCAGTCCCTGTATCAGGATTTGTGTGGTGATGCAGTCGAAGTGTTGCCGGAACATCAGGTGGACTGGGCGCGCATCGGCCATATCTACTTCAAACCGTTCTACTGCTACCAATACACAGCTTCCAATATTGTCAGCCTTGCCTGTTATCAAAAATATCGGGAAGTGGGCAAAGACTTCATTCCTGGATACATGGAACTCCTGGCTGCAGGGGGCAGCATGGATCAGGTGAAGGCTCTACGTCAGTACGTGGATGTGGATCTGGAGAATCCGGCTACGATCGCAGCCGCTCTGAAGTACGTGGAAGGACTGCTCGACCAACTTCAGGCCACGTTGTAGGTGGTAGCAGTCACCCCAGATCTCCGGCTTCTTCTGACCACTTGAGCAGAACCAATGATTTGCAACAGAAGTCGGAGATCTAGTCGGGTCGGCGATCGCTGGTTGAAAGCGGATCTCCACACTTTTCCCAAATGAACAATGACAGCCCCTTCTGCCTTCAACCATCAAAGGTTAAGGCTTTTCCTCGAACTTCCGTGTTGACTTTGCCGTGTTCGTAAACCACTTGGCCACCAACGATCGTCACTACAGGCCACCCAGTCAGATTCCAACCTTCAAAAGGACTCCAACCGCACTTTGTCAGTAAATCCTCGCGTCGTACCGGGTGGTAAGTATGCAAATCAACCAGTACCAGATCCGCATCATAACCGGGAGCGATCGTCCCTTTATTGGGAATCCGATAGGCCTTAGCGACTGCCGTAGACATCCAGTTGGCAACTTGCGCCACCGTACACCGTCCCTGCATCGCCTGAGTCAGCATTAGCGGCAGGGAAGTTTCTACCCCCGGCATTCCCGATGGCGTATTGGGATAAGTCTGGGCTTTTTCCTCCAGGGTATGAGGCGCGTGATCCGTAGCGATGAAATCCAGTACCCCGTCCTTTAAAGCCTGCCAGAGGACTTCGTTATCGTGGGGCGATCGCAAGGGTGGATTCATTTGGGCCAGAGTACCGATCGTCTCGTAGGCACTGGTATTCAGTAACAGATGTTGCGGTGTCACTTCTGCCGTCACCCAGGCCGGTTTATCTCGTCGCAACAACTCGGCTTCTTCTGCCGTGGATAGGTGGAGGATATGCAACCGTCGCTGATATTTCTTTGACAGCTTTAGTGCCAGTTCCGTGGCCTCCAGCGCCGCCTGATTATCTTGAATCTGGGAGTGGATAGCAGGATCGGTAATTCCAGCAAATTGCTGACGACGCTCCTGAATGCGGGCCTGATTCTCCGCATGGACGGCAATCAATCGGCTCCCCTGGGAAAAGATTTTGTCCAGTACCTCTTTGTCGCTCATCAACAACGGGCCATGCATCGATCCCATAAAGATTTTGATGCCACAGGCTGGCTTGGCTTCTAGAATATCGGGGAGCATTTCTGCTGTCGCCCCAATGAAAAAGCCGTAATTCACCACACACTTTTGCGCTGCTCGTTGCAATTTGTCATCCAGCGCTGCCTGAGTGGTGGTTAAAGGCCGAGTATTGGGCATTTCTAGAAAGGAAGTCACGCCGCCTTTGGCACAGGCACAACTGGCGGTAAACAAATCTTCCTTGTATTCCAGGCCCGGCTCCCGAAAATGCACCTGCGGATCAATCACTCCTGGCAACAAGGTCAGTCCCTGGGCATCTATTTCTCGGACAGTCTCATCTGCTTCAAGTGAAATCTCGGTCGCGACCTGCTCAATGGTGCCGCCCCGAATCAGCACGTCTCCTACTCTCAGTTCCCCATCTGGGTGAAGGATCTGAGCCTGACGAATGAGCAAAGATAAATCTGGTTGCATAGTGATTAGAGCAGACTAGAATATCTATACAATATCGAATCTCCTATGGATCAAGCAAATAAAGAACCCGACCACAATAACAATTCTCCGCAAGCCCCGCGTGAGAACGTCTGGCTTGAAGTCGCCAAGACTCTGGGGCTAAGTGCAATCCTGGCATTTGGTATCCGGACATTCGTCGCAGAAGCTCGCTACATTCCCTCTAAATCGATGGTGCCGACTCTGCAGGTGGACGATCGCCTGATCGTAGACAAGGTGAGTTATCACTTCAAGGATCCACAACGGGGCGACATTATCGTATTCATGCCACCAGATGAAGCATCGGTCGTTTGTACCGGGCCACAGGCTTCTCAACACAATAAGGATGCCTACATCAAGCGGATTATTGGTCTGCCGGGAGATACGGTGGAAGTGAAGCAAGGGCAGGTCTTGATCAACAATCAGCCGCTTAAAGAGGGCTATGTGGCAGAAGTGCCCGATTACCAATACGGTCCCAGAACTGTGCCGCAAGGTTCCTATCTGGTGCTGGGCGATAACCGCAACAATAGCTGTGATAGCCACTATTGGGGATTTGTGCCGCGAGATAATATTATTGGACGGGCGATCGTCCGCTTCTGGCCTCTGAATCGGGTGGGAGAGATTACATCTGAACCGGGTTCCTCGAACTAAGTGATGATGGGAGGGTGAGAGGGTAGATGATGCGAAGCTATCCAATTTCACCCTAACTGTCATTTACGGCCATTGGGTGATTTATCTAGAGACTTAGGAAGCCTAGAGAGATCGGTTCATCTGTCCATTTGCTGACTTTGGGTATAGCAAGGCTTTGTACAATAAAGTGTCAGGCCTGATTGACTGACAAAAGTGGGAGGGAGGGGAGGCTCTGCCCTTGGTAATAG
>JBBIQC010000302.1:3687-6221 GCA_037442585.1 Oscillatoriales cyanobacterium bin_317 | reverse complement strand
ATTTGCGTCGCTCACAGAGGCCAGATCAACCCAGGCATGACTCAGATCGGCTCCTCGCAAAATTGCCGTACTCAAGTCAACATCTGTCAGTACAGCTTTGCGTAGCGTTGCTGCACTCAAATTAGTTCCCTGGAAGCTTGCCCAACTCAAGTCTGCTTCGGTCAGATTTGAGTTAGTTAATTCTGCTTTATCTAGTTTGATGCCTCTCATTGATGCGAGCACCAACCTGGTATTGATGAGATTGGCTTGGGTCAGGTTTGCCCCAATTAAAGTTGCGCCGTCTAAACTGGCATAACTCAAATTTGCACCGCTTAAATTGGCGGCACTCAGGTTGACCCTACCCAAATCGGCTTCTACAAAAATCGCTTTGTTGAAATTTGCCCGTTCTAGATCAGCACCCCGTAATTGCGATCGCACAAACTTTGCTTCTGTACCATTCACCCCCCTCAAATTTGCTCCCATCAAATTTGCGCCACTTAAATTTGTGTGGGTTAAATCTGCTCCAGATAGTATTGCTTGTGTTAAGGTCGCTTCTGTCAAATCTGCCTGGTGCAAGCTTGCTCGATGCAGGTTGGCGTTGTGGAGAATGGCTTTTCTCAGCATTGCTCGCCACAAGTTTGCTCCACTTAAATCTGCATTGATCAACTTGGTTTCCGACAGATCCGCCCCCGCTAATTTAGCTCCAGCGAGACAAACTTCTGTTAAATTTGCTTGTCTGAAAGTCACGCCATTCAAATTGACATCAACCAGGTTGGCTCCGCTCAGATCGGCCTCAAATAAAATCGCGTTTTTCAGGCTAGATCCTCTGAGATTGACTTCGCGTAGCTGAACTCCACTTAAATCTGTTGTATTAAAATCCCGTTCCCCTGCGGCATAGCGCTGCAAGAGTTCTTGAGCGTTCATAGGAATACCCTACACCTTAAATTTGAAGATTCATGAACTATTTCTGCTGGCTTCTCTTCTAGAATCTACACCACACTATTTCTTACCCGCTGAACATAGACTTTAGGTATTCGTTTAGAACCTGAAGCGAACACTCAAAAGTCAAATATTCTGTGAGGAACGAACGTTCGCTATACTCGCAACGTTCCTTTCAGTTAAACCTTGTCCAAGTCCAGAACCGTAGTTTCTCCGATCGGAAAACAACCGTTTTCTAGCTGGACTTGGCTTAGTTACAATCTTTACTATTTTTTACTTAAGTGTACTTGAATTTAGCTACAACCAGATGCGTCATTTAAAATTATTCACACTCATAACGAATACGCATTACTATCAAATTTCAGCTAAAGCAGTAGGAGCCTCGCGCTCTCCCGTAGGGGAGCAAGGTATCCAAGTTGCAAGCCGTAAAATCTGTAACCGCTAGGGTCAGCGTCGGGTAGTTTACTCATCTCTGCGGTCAACAACCGTGCCAGAACAGTCATTTAACAGAACTGAGTACTGCAACCGGACAATTGGCCTGACTCAAAATGGCATCAACTCTGTGACCAAAAAAGACTCGTCCTGTAATTAATCTCAAGTTGGTTCCTAACACAATCAAATCCACCTGTTCCCTATCTGCAAAGTTCAAAATTTCGCGTTCTGGGCTTCTGCCATCAAGAATCCGAAACTCTGCATTAGCCCCCAGATTAGCGGCCACTCCAACCTGATAGTCCACAATTTGCTGGGCAATCTCGATGAACGGATCCAGAGTCTGCTCATCATAAAGCACATATTCTTCCTGCGGAGGACTAACTATGTGGATCAGGGTAAGTCTGGCCTGGGTTTGAGCCGCGATCGCACTGGCTACTTCTACGGCATTGGTACTGGTTTCAGACCCGATCGTGGGCACCAGGATATGGCGAATGGTTTGAGGGGCAATAGCGCAACTTTCTCCACTGGCGATCGGCAGATGGGATTTGACGACCAATGTGGCACAGGGAGCTTCCTGCACGACTCGATCTACCAGCAAGTTAAATAGCGTGCTGGTAGATCGCTGGCCTTCACTGGCTCCTAACACAATCAAGTCATACCCACGCGCCGCTTCCTTCAAGATCAGGTCAGCCCGATTTTGTCCACTCACGATCTTGCTTTGCACAAGCGTATTCTCCGGTAACTGCAAAACTGTAGCGACAGCCCGCAGTGCCTCCTCTGCTGCCGTATCTTTGAGTGCCAGAGCCTCTTTGGGGGCAGCAATCTGCCCTACCTTGCGATCGGGCGTTTTATGACTGGCGACGTACAGGGTGGTAATTTCGATCGGATGCTGGTGTGCCAGATGACTGACCAATTGAGCGGCTAACTGCACATTGGGGCCACCACTGGTAGGAATGAGAACCCGATGCACATTGCGAATGAAACTGCGGCTGGCCTGCTCTTCCTGCCTTAACCGATGAGCTTCTTCTTCACCGATCGCCACCTTCGATAAGGTCCAGCGTAACAACGGGGGAGCCATCAACGAGGTGACGATCGCCACCATCACGATAATCGAGTACATTTGCTGATTCAGCACACCCAGAGACAGACCGATCGTTGCGACAATAATTTCCATTGCGCCTCTG
>JBBIQC010000302.1:0-3676 GCA_037442585.1 Oscillatoriales cyanobacterium bin_317 | reverse complement strand
CATTGCCAGACTTTCCCAGTGGGATAATCCTCCCAATCGCGACCCAGCATAAGCGCCAGCAAACTTGCCCACACAGGCGACGGCTAGAACTACTAAGCCTATCAGCAGCGTCTGGGGTTCCAGAAGTTGCATCAGGTTGACTTTCAACCCTGCTGCGGCAAAGAAAATGGGAGCCAAAAAGCCTGCAGTAATGACTTCTAGCGTATGTCCCGCATCTCGATTAAAGCGTCTGGATTGGCCCACTAAAATTCCCACTACAAAGGCACCCAGAGCCGCTTCAATGCCCAGGACATGAGTTAAGGCCGCCGCTGCAAACGCCAGAATAATGACAACAGACAGAGCCGCAGTGGCTCCTCCGATCGTGTCATCGACCCAGCGCAGAATTTGATCCACGACGGTACGGCCAATGGTAAAGGCGATCGCCAGAAAGATTACGGCTCCCAGTACCGATCGGAACACCGTACTCAAGTCAAAACTGCCACTGCTGGCCAGACCTGCGACTACTGACAACAGAATCCAGCCGATCGTGTCATCCGTCATTCCTGCGGCCAGAGTAATTTGGCCAATATCCCGACGAATCAGATTTAAATCCATCAGCACTTTGGCAATCACAGGCACAGCCGAAATGCTCATGGCTGTGGCAATGAATAAGCTAAACACCATCCGTTCCGCAGGATTAGCCAGAAAATTGTCAGGTAAAAGCCAGCCCAGAGCAAAGCCGGTCGTAAAGGGCACCACAATTCCGCCCAGGGAAATTAACAGAGCGGTTTTGCCTTTCCGCAAAATTAGATTCAAATCTGTTTCTAATCCAGTCACCACCAGCAGAAACAGCACTCCCAACCACGACACTACGGCCAGCAAGTCAGCCTGAGCTTGACTTCTGGGAAAAACGGCAGTTTCCAGAGCCGGAAATAACCACCCCAACAGGGATGGCCCCAACAAAACTCCAGCTAACAGTTCGCCGACAACGGGCGGCAGATCGATACGTCGCATCCATTCCCCCAGCCCACGGGCCACCAGCAATAACAGGGCCAGTTCCAACAGAATCAGCAGGAGTTCATGGTGTCCCAGAGGTTTGATCAGGCCATTGGGTGACGCTTGGCTGGCCAGCAAAGGAAGTGGCCAAAGGAGTGAAAGATTCATAGGTAGGCCAACTGATTTGCGCTATCTGCCCAACTGTGACACATCCATACACGGATGGAAACATTACCAAAAATTTATCTGTTGCGATCGCGCTATAGGGACATCCTGCATTACGGATTTTTGCAGGGGTAGACCAATCTCCGGATCGCCAGAGTTCGAGTTTGAAGTCATTCTTCAGAACACCAGGTACTTCTAAAGCAGGACTCCAGGCCGTTTTAATATCTATCCTCTGGTAGAGGGATTTTTGCGCGAGAGTCCGACTTAAAAAGGACTGGACATCAGAAAAAAACGTGCTATATGTAGAGGCTACATTGAGGAGAACGGCACCATGACCACTACCGCTACTAAAACCAAAAGAAGCAAATCGGCCCCATTTCAAGCTCAGGCAAAATCGGGCCGAACCATGCAATCATTAGTTGCTCCAGCATCTTTACCCGTCCCTTCAGTGAGGGAGCAGGAGCGCTTAAGTGACTGGGATCATTCCTCCTAAGGGCTGTACACGAAAATAGAATCCCTGCGATGCGTCACGGCTAACGCCTGACACATCCTACAACTGGGAGCATTCCTCCTAAGTACTAACGCTGGTGTTCTTCATAATCTTCAGAAGATTCAGGATCTAATTCCCAGCGATGAGAATCTCGTTCCTCCAGCATTTCACTGGTATGTAACGGCACACGATCGGGCGTTTGGACTCCCGCAGAAATGGCTAAATCTTCAACAACATTTTGATCGGGAGTGGGTGCGCTTCCCCCTACCGCTTCTTCGCCCACTACTTTCGCTAGATATTGATCCACGTCCATGTCACCTCCTGTCGGAGCTTTTTCCATAGAAGACAAGTCCTGCAGCCAGGATAAGAGTCGACCAACTCCTTTGCTCTGATGCACACCTCCTGGTTCAGCCGGAGAGCGGACGGCTTGCAGTTCAGGAGAGTCATCCATCAAATCGGTTTTTGTCTCCCGCAAGCGTTCATCATCAGAGGGAGCGATCGCATCAGGTTCAGCTTGATCGGGATCTGTGCTCCGTCTCGGATCCATATCGGGTGGATAGGATAAGTTGGTCATGCTCGTCCCTCCTACTTTCTTAGTTCTATTCTCCCAACTTCTCTTATTCCTGGCGCAGTGATCCCTGCGATTGCAATCAAAAGTTGCAATTGTAACCAGGAATACCTTCACAAGTTCCTCATACTTTTTGCGTAAGCTGAGATTGGAGGGTGGGAGTTGGAGATCGGGGAGGGGGGGAGGGTAGATGTGCAATGAATTGCGTCTGTAGGTGTGTCTCGCGCCAGGTTTCACCAGGGAGGTTGGATATGTTTCACAAGATTCTAGTAGCCATCGATCGCTCCCCAATGGGTAAACAGGTGTTTGCCGAGGCATTGTCTCTGGCGCGCTCGGTGGGAGCGAGTCTGGTGCTGGTGAATATTTTGTCTCTGGAGGAGGAAGAAAGCCCAAATATGCCCGTGTTGATGGGGCCAAATGCGGCTTATCCAGGGGGAATCAGCAGCAGTGTGATGGAGATTTATCAAGAACTGTGGCAGTCCTATGCAGAACGGGGACTGAAGCGGTTGCGATCGCTGGCTGAGGAAGCCGCGACGGTCGGAGTGTCAACTGAGATTTTGCAGGGAATTGGCAGTCCCGGTTCGACGCTTTGTGAGTTGGCGCAAACGGTGGGTGCAGACTTGATGGTGATGGGACGACGGCAACATTCCCGCCTAAACGAATTGCTGTTGGGGAGTACCAGTAATTACGTGCTGCACCATGCGCCCTGCTCTGTGTTGGTCGTTCAAGGTCAGCCTGCTCCATCTCCAGTTCATTCTTCAGAGCAGGTGACTTCTGTTAGTCGGGAAGGAGGTGTTTTGACGTGATCCATCGTTCCCCACAACCGATTGTCTGGATTATCATGCTGTGGATCCTTGCCCTTCTATTGTTACTGAGTGTGACTTTACTGACGGCTGAACCTGCGATCGCCATTGTCTTGAAATTTTGATAGAAACTGTTACAGAATCCAGGATCAAAGCTTAAGACACCCGTGCCCTTTGGTTCAGGGAGTTACACTGGGGGTATTGAGTGTAAATGCTCTTTACGGGCATCTATGATATGTTTAAGCCCTCCCTGCCTCCAGATGACCTTCCTCCTGCTGAAGCGCTACAGAGCGATCGCGCCCTGCATCAGCAACTGGAGGAGGCAGTTAATAAGCATTTCTATGAAGCATGTGACGGAGTTACCCAGGCGTTATTACTGAACTGTCAGTGGTCAATCACGATTACAGCAAAAGCGCTGACCTTAATCATTCATTGCCCAGACATCACAACCAACTGGCGGGTATTGAACAACATCGTAGCCATTGGTAGCGTTTTAGAAGTCTTTTCCCCCAGTGCCCGCATCCGCGTTTGCCCACCTCCCGAAAGTGGCATTCCGTTAGAAGCTCGGGTGGATGAAATTTCGGTTTATCGGGATTTGTTGTAAGGAATGGGGATTAGGGGTTGGGGATGAGGAGATTGTCATCACACCGAATTTTGTAGGATGTGTTAGGCGAC
>JBBIQC010000301.1:3908-6259 GCA_037442585.1 Oscillatoriales cyanobacterium bin_317 | reverse complement strand
AAGAGCAGTTCCGATGCCCGTCGGCAAATTCAAGGGGGAGCAGTGAAACTGGACGGCGATCGCGTCGATCAGGTCGATCTCACCTTTGCATCCGCCTCTGATCTGATTGGACGTACCCTCAGCGTCGGCACCAAACGCTTTGTCCGGCTAGTGGAATAAGGCATAAGGAGGAAGGCAGAGGACATAAGGAAGATCCTCGATTCCTGATCCCTAATCTCCAATCTCCAATGTCCAATCCCCAATCCCCCAAAATATTTCCCACGCATGCGGTTGTCCTCCTCAGTCCGAATTCTGTTTGCCCTGGCTATTGCTCTGAGTCTTTCGGCTTGCAATGGTAAATCTTCCCAATGCAGCAAACTCTCCTCGGCGATTAACAAAATTCAGCCGATCGCCCAACAGTTTCAACAAGAAAGCAAGAATTTTGAAACTGCTGCCAAAGCCGCTGGAGCTAAAAACGATCTGAAAACCTTTAAAGCGGCTGCTACCAGTTCGGCACAAGGATTCAACACCTTAACCGAGAAGATGGACAAGCTAATCCAGGAGATTCAAGCTTTGAACTTGAAGGATGAAACGCTAATTGGTTTACAGGGGCAGTATGTGGAAAATGCAAAAGCCACTAACACTACCTTCAGGGAAATCAGTTCTGCTCTCACTACCATTGGCGAGAGCAACAACTCGGCGGAAGGACTGAAAAGTAGCCAGCAAGCAGTCGCTACTGTGACTCAGGCGACCAAAAAATTGAGTACTCTGGTTCAGGAAGAAGGCAAAATGGTGACGGACTTTAAAAGCTACTGTGAGGGGAAGAAGTGAAGATCGCCGATCGTATTATTGTGCCACTGGATGTGCCAACAGAGGAGGAGGCGATCGCACTGTTAGATCAATTGCCTCAGGTAACATTCTGGAAGGTGGGGTTAGAACTGTTCGTAGCCAGTGGCCCCAGCATTCTGAAGGAACTTAAGTCGCGCCAGAAGCGGATTTTTTTAGACCTGAAGTTTCACGATATTCCCAATACAGTGGCGGGAGCCTGTCGATCGGCGGCACGGTATGGGGTGGATTTGATCACGGTTCATGCCACAGCAGGTAAGGATGCTTTAAAGGCAGCACAAACAGCGGTGGAAGCAGGAGCCGCTGAAGCCGATCAACGAGTGCCTCAGTTGCTGGCCATTACGGTGTTGACCAGTTTGAATGCGCGATCGCTGGCCTTTGAGTTGAAAATCCCCCTGGAACTGCCGGAATACGCCCTGCACATGGCGTTAATGGCTCAGGAATGTGGCTTTCCGGGTGCCGTGTGTTCGCCCCAGGAAGTCAGTCATCTACGGCAAGCCTGTGGCGATCGCTTCCTCCTGGTTTGTCCGGGAGTCCGTCCGGTCTGGGCCATTGCTGCCGATCAGCGTCGTACCTTGACTCCGCGAGAGGCTTTTGAAGCAGGAGCAAACTATCTGGTCATTGGGCGACCGATTACGACTGCCGCTGATCCCGGTGCTGCCTTTCAACAAATTTGTGAGGAGAGTTTTCCTATCGCTTAAGAACGACAGACTGTAGACGCAAACAACCAAACCCTTGTGGGGGGTGTGGGGGAGATGGGAACCCACGCAGCGGGGGCCGGGGGAAGTCCCCCGGTTTAGACTTGCGGTTTTACTGGGATCGGTATACAAGGTGAACCGTATAAGCAGAATAGCTGCGTCCTAGAATAGGGAAGATGAATTGCTAGCGATCTTTAACAAAACCTGCAATGAGCCACTCAACCGATCTCACAACGCTTGCCCGCTGGATGGCGGCAGACTTTAGTAATCAAGAACAAGCCTTTGAAAATCCTCCTCTCTACGCTCACATCCGGGTTTGTATGCGGCCCCTACCGACAGAATTTTTTTCCACAGTGGGCTTTTTTCTGGAACAGGCGTATGATTTTGAATTAAATCATCCCTACCGAATTCGGGTGATGAAACTCTGGGTGCAGGATGGGCGCATCGAGTTGGAAAATTACAAAATCCAGGGGGAGGAGGAGTTTTACAATGCTTCTCGCGATCCCAAACGGTTGCAAACTCTGAAACTAGACCGATTGGAAGCCATGCCGGGGTGCAATATGCATGTGGAATGGACAGGCAATAGCTTTAGAGGCCGAGTAGAGCCAGGAAAAGGCTGTATTGTTGTCCGAAAAGAAAAAACGACCTATCTGGATAATGAGTTCCTCATTAATGAGGATGGGTTGATTAGCTACGATCGCGGACGAGATCCGGAGACGAATGAACTGCTGTGGGGATCCATTGCAGGGCCGTTCCAATTCGTTCGCTGGGCCAGCTTTGCGGATGAAGTAAAGGTTTAATCGTTTATGCATGATTTGCTGCTGCGTC
>JBBIQC010000301.1:3520-3890 GCA_037442585.1 Oscillatoriales cyanobacterium bin_317 | reverse complement strand
GAACGATCGCTGACGTGGATATTGCGATTCAGCAGGGAGTGATTACGGCGATCGCTCCCCGAATTGCAGGATCGGCCAAGATCACACTGGATATTCAGCAGCAACTCGTCAGTCCCCCCTTTGTGGAATCCCACATTCACCTGGACTCCGCCCTGACCGCTGGCCAACCCCGCTGGAATCAGAGCGGCACCCTGTTTGAAGGGATCGAGATCTGGCGCGAACGCAAGCAATCTCTCTCCTTGGAGGATGTCAAGCAACGGGCGATCGCTACTTTGAAGCAACAGGCCAGCCAGGGAGTTTTGTTTGTCCGCAGCCACGCCGATGTCAGTGAGTCCAGCTTGACGGCACTTCAGGCTTTGCTGGAAGTGCG
>JBBIQC010000301.1:900-3501 GCA_037442585.1 Oscillatoriales cyanobacterium bin_317 | reverse complement strand
AAGCGGTGAAAGACTGGCTTACTTTACAGGTTGTCGCCTTTCCCCAGGATGGCATTTACGGCAGTCCCAATAACGAAATGCTGCTGGAAAAAGCCCTGGAAATGGGAGCCGATGCCGTCGGTGGCATTCCCCATTACGAACTGACCCGCGAAGATGGGGTGCAATCCATTCACCGGATCTTTGCCCTGGCGGAAAAGTACGATCGTCTGATTGACATTCATTGCGACGAAATCGATGATGACCAATCCCGCTTTTTAGAGGTGGTAGCCGCCTGTGCGATTCGCAGTGGTATGGGTTCCCGCATCACCGCCAGCCACACCACGGCCTTTGGTTCCTACAATAACGCTTACGCCTTCAAACTGCTGGGATTTCTCCGCCGCACCGAAATCAATTTCATCGCCAATCCCCTGATTAACATCACTCTGCAAGGCCGCACCGATACCTATCCCAAGCGACGGGGGGTAACGCGGGTGAAAGAACTCTGGCAGCAGGGAATGAACGTCAGCTTTGGCCATGATTGCATTCAAGACCCCTGGTATCCTCTGGGGACAGGCAATATGCTGGATGTGGCTTCAATGGGGTTGCACGTCTGCCAGATGACCGGCACCGCTGAAATGAATGCCTGTTACGACATGGTGACCTGGAATGGTGCTAAAACCTTGCATTTGGACGATCGCTACGGCATTGAAGTCGGCAAACCCGCCAACCTGATTGTGCTGGATGCTCAGGATCGCTACGATGCTCTACGGAAACGGGCGATCGTCCACTATGTGATTTCTCACGGCAAGTTAATGCTACGAACCGAGTGCCCCCCAACCAACTGGTATGGCCCCGCTGCCTCTTTTGACGACGGATAAATGCTCCCGATCGGGAGAACTGCAAGCTGGGATTATGGTATTCGACTGGGACGAAGAAAAAGCCAGAAGCAATCTTGGGCACTGGTCTATAAAAGGAGGATGGCAGTCTGAAACCCTTACTGAAAAAGAATTTCAGGCGATCGAGACTTAGATCAATAAAATGCTTAACCACCAAGGCTTTACAGGTTTCACCCTCCATTAGCAGTCCAGCGCCCTGTATCAAATCCGGCTACTTGATTTTCCATAATGGTCAGTGCTTGACTGGTGGGAAAATACTTTCTCAGGAATGCCAGAACCGTTCGCAGAGTGGGAAAGTCCCATTGAGCACGGTAAAATAGCTGCCCATCTGACGTAATTTCAGAGATTTGTAACTGATACCGCCCCTGGGGGTGACTGCTACCGCGAAACCGGATCGTGTGTCGATAAGTAGGGGGCTCCATAGAACCTGCAACCTCTTAGATGTTTACCCTTTCATCATCAGGAATTTGCCCGGTTTTTGAAGTGAGTTCAGCCAGGGGGTGAAGTTGACGTTTGCCTCAAAAGTTGGTGAGCGAACAAAGGGTTGGATATTGATACAAGTCACAAAAAAAGCCCCCCTGTTTCAAGCCACCGAAACAGGAGGGAGAGGTACCGTGGGAAATATCGTGACTAAACGTTTGAAGACTTTGACTGAGAGATTGCTGGGTTAAAAACCCGGAGACTCAACTCAGTGGGACGGCTTTAAGCCTCAGGAAGCAGGCTGCTGGAGTAAGAGTCCAGGTTGTCAAAGCCGGGGACCCGGGTATTGAAGTCTATCTGGCTGCCTGTAATGGACTCGGCCAGCTTTTCAAAAGACTCGGAGCGCCAGTTGCGCTCGTGGATGGGCTTGGATTGTTCACCCCGGAAGTAGGCCATAGTGCCAATAACGGATGCGGCAACCCAACCGATAACGAATAGTGCAATCAGGATGGTCATTACGCTTCCTCGCAAACTTTTGTTTCAATCTGTAAATAAATGTAACAGATACTTGCGAAAATAGTCAACTTAATTAATGGGGGTGGATAACCGCACCTGACCAGGGAGGCGTTACCCAAAATCTGGAGAATGGGTTAGCTCTTGTATTATGAAGATAGTTTAAGAAGAGTGGCTCAATAAAACCGTGCTGATTCAATCAACCCCCACTGCTGATCTGGAAAAACTGATCTGGAACTGGAAAGGTCACACAATTCGATATACGGTACAGGGAGCGGGTCGTCCCCTGCTTCTGGTACATGGGTTTGGAGCTGCGATCGGCCATTGGCGAAAAAATATTCCTGTCCTGGCTGCAGCCGGTTATCAGGTCTATGCGATCGACTTGTTAGGCTTTGGAGCGTCTGACAAGCCTGCCTTGAGTTACACCGTAGAACTATGGCAGGAACAGCTTAAAGATTTTTGGACAGAGCATATTCAAGAACCCACCGTGTTGGTTGGCAACTCGATCGGAGGGTTGTTGTGTTTGATGGTGTTGGCAAATCATCCAGAAGTGGCCGCTGGAGGGGTACTGCTCAACTGTGCAGGTGGCCTGAATCACCGACCGGATGAACTCAACTTACCACTGCGTCTGGTGATGGGCACCTTTACCAAAGTGGTCAGTTCTAATCTGGTGGGGCCATTCCTGTTTAACCGAATCCGGCAAAAGTCCCGCTTACGCCGCACTTTGCAACAGGTCTACTGCGATCGCACCGCTATTACCGATGAGTTAATTGAACTGATCTACACACCTTCC
>JBBIQC010000301.1:0-853 GCA_037442585.1 Oscillatoriales cyanobacterium bin_317 | reverse complement strand
TGGCCCAACTCCAGCCGAGTTACTGCCCAAAGTCCAGGTGCCACTGTTGGTGATCTGGGGAGAAGCTGACCCCTGGACACCGATCGCCGGAGCCACCATTTACAAGCAGCACGCAGAGTCGGCACCACTGACCTTTATTCCAATTCCCAATACGGGGCACTGTCCTCACGATGAAAATCCCAATGCCGTGAATCCTGCCATCCTGGATTGGTTAGCTGGGTTGCAGTAAAAAAATACAAGCTCGGTAGACATGGTAGAGGCAGAATTTAACTTTTTTCAGCAGTGGTATCCTCTTTCTCCGGTTGAAGATCTCGATCCTGAGCAGCCAACTTCAGTGACCCTGCTCAACCAACGGCTCGTTATCTGGAAGCCACCATCTGCACCAGAATATTGCGTCTTTTTAGATTACTGCCCCCATCGGTTAGCCCCATTAAGTGAAGGGCGGATTGATCCCCAAACCGGCCAGTTAATGTGCAGTTACCACGGTTGGCAGTTTGACGCTCAGGGAACCTGTCGATGGATTCCCCAGGCCGCAAGCCCAGATGTCGTCACCAAAAATGAAGCTGGTTTTTGTGTCAAGAAACTACCCACTCAACAAATGAATGGGTTGCTGTGGGTTTGGGCAGATGCCAATACCGCAGAGATGGCCAATTCTAAACCTTTGCCTCTCTCTCCTCAGATAGACCACAGCCAGGGATTTGTCTGGTCATCCATGGTGCGGGAGTTGGCTTATGACTGGCAGACGTTAGTAGAAAATGTAGCCGATCCGGCCCATGTTCCCTTTGCCCATCATGGCGTGCAGGGCGATCGCGATCGAGCTCCTGTTCACTCACCCGATGGAGAACGGTCCGGT
>JBBIQC010000300.1:0-6276 GCA_037442585.1 Oscillatoriales cyanobacterium bin_317 | reverse complement strand
CACGGCTCGCGGCATTCCAGCCCAGGTGGATGTTCTGGTACAACCTTCTCCGGCTGAGTTAATTCAGGCATTGGAGAAACGGATCTATAATGTTTTGTTTTATGCGGGGCATGGTAAGCCTGGGCCAGATGGGGGGCTACTCTTTCTCAGACCCGATATGCCCCTGAATGGCACTGAATTAGCTCAGATTTTAACCCGCTGCCAGGTAAAATTGGCTGTTTTTAATGCTTGTTGGGGCGCTCAACCCGACTATTACAAGGATAGTCATTCAACTGAGCCAGGAGGAATGCAGGGCGCACAGCCAATTCCACGCAGCAGTCTGGCAGAAGTTCTGATCCATCATGGAGTTCCGGCAGTTTTAGGAATGCGGGATCCGATCGCCGACGAGGAAGCGATTCACTTTATTCAAGTCCTGGCCCAATCTCTGGCTCAGCGGTTGCCGATCGATCAGGCGGTTGCCCTGGCGAGACAACATTTACTGACTCTGTATCGCTTCAATCAGCAAACCTGGACGTTGCCCGTGCTATATATGCACCCGGAATTTGATGGGGAATTACTGAAACCACTGGAGACTAGCGAAACAGGGTTTGGTCCACCCGATATCCCCTCTCAAGTGGCCTGCTTGCGATCGTTGAAGGATGGCCGCGTTTGGCAGATCCGGGGGGGATTAATGCGAATTGGCCGGAGTGCAGACAACGACCTGGTACTGAAAGAAGATGAAAGCGGCGTTTCTCGTGAACATGCGATGATCATCTGTCGGGATAATTTAGGAGGGGAGGCAGACTGGGCTACCTATTTTCTGAAAGACTTCTCTCGTTTTGGTACCTGGATCATGAACAATATTGGCTGGCAACGGGTTCATCATCAGGAGGTTTCCCTGCTGCCAGGAATGCAGATCAAATTTGGCAGCACACAAAATGATGCCCTGGAGTTCAAGGTGTTTAACCCGTCGGATTTACCTCCTGTGTAAAACATGGCAGACGGCAGACGGCGAACCGTCATTGGTCACTGCTGATTGGCAAAGGACAAAGGACAGAGGACAAAGATCTCCAAATCCAAAATCCAAAATTGAGATGGTTCCGAAATGGTGCATGATCGCACTGTAGATCCCTAAGACAGCGATAGAGATTTGTTTAGTGCATGCAGGAGTCTGTGATGGAAAGTAAATTAGGTTTCGGCAATTCAGGGGAACTCGCAGCAATAAGCGAGCAGGATCTATGGGATGCCCTGCTGCGAAACGAAGATATTACGATTCGTTGGCAAGACGGCCAGCCCCTGACTGAGGACATGGTTCAGGTGGGCGAAAATCCCCATGCTCAAGTCCGGTATCCCTGGAATCCTGCTGATCCAGCAAGCGAAGCTTTTTTGACAGACTCAGATACGCCCTCTATTTTTGCAGATTGGCAGGAAGAAGAAATCGCCGATCGCTCCCAATCCTTTTTCAATCGACTGGGACAGGTCTGGGCACCCATTTCACTGCAAAGCCGTCTGGCAGAACGCTTCTCTGCTCGCATTCCCCAGTCTTTATTGGCCGCGATCGCTCAACAAGCCCAAGCCGCTTTGTCCAACACTCAAAAAGCACTCAATACGTCTCTGTCAGTGGCCGATCAGCTTTCTGAACAATTGGTGCAATGCGTTCAAGGCATTACGCCTACCCTGGCCGCAGAAGACTTGTATGTACTGGCCCGTCCTCTGGCTTATCAAATGCGTAATGGAGGACTGCAGGATGCCATTGATACGACCCTTGCTCAAGTTCCTCAAACCGATTGGGAACAGTTGTCGGAAATGCAACGTGCCCGTCTCAGTCTGGCGATCGCCCGGTTGGCCATCCACGAGCTACAAACTCCTCCAAACGATTAACTCAACAACCTTTCAATTGCATCGACTACCAGGGGCGAAATTACTTCGCCCCTGTTTGCTTTAAACTAGAGCTTTTGCAATTCAACAGGTCGCCAAACTCCTGGTCGAATACCTGTTTCAGTTTCGCTCGCAGGAGCCGTTGCGTATTGAGGTGTTTTCCAGGTTTGACACGGTATAGCCCTACGAATGAGTGATAGGACATATAATCTGGATGAGAGATCTGGTATCTTCCTGCTGATTCGCCGGACTTGAATCCGATTGAGCCTTGGTGGTTTGTGCTCAAAAATTGGATGCGACAACGATGGGATGAATTTGACACTTTTGGGGATAGTGTTGATGCTGCTTTCAAATATTGTCCTAACTTACTTGCGTAAGGCTATAAATCAAAACCCCATTTAATTCTTGAACGAGCAATAGTGATACAAAAACGGATCCTTCCGAAGAAGGATCCGCCTACTGCCTAAGTGATTTGAGAGAACTTACAGAATGCCCAGGAAGTGCAAAACACCCTGATGGGTAATCAATTCAGTAACCAGAGCGGCAACAAAACCGATCATGGCAAAGCGACCATTCCACAATTCCGCTTGAGGAGTGAAACCAAACTTCCAGGCATTACGATCGTCAGCAGAAACCGTCAACTTTTGAGTGTCTTGCATATCGAGTACTCCGAGAGTTCATTCCTACCCCCATATTGTAAATAGTTGTAAAGGAAAGTGTCAAAGAGTAAATACCGAAAAGTCAGGGAAAACCCATAGAGGGAATCCTATGTCTCTCGCCAGTCCTATTCAGATGAGAATACCAGGGGAGCGAGGAGTGCGATCGCCCAGCCACCCAGGATGATCACTTCAAAGATTCTGAGAATGATATTGCGTTTCATAAAGTTCTCCTCAGAAATCAGGCTTTCGAACGCAGGCTCTGCCACCAGTGATTGAGCCGCTGACCCCAGAGGGCCGGGCTATCTTCAGGCCGAAAGCGCACGGATAACATGGCTTGAAATAATGGGGCACCCCCAACCCGTGCCACGGAGAGCAGGTGAATGGCTAAACACCCAATCAGCAGCGCCCAGGCCAGCAAATGGAGGCTGTACCAGGTTTGATTCAAGTCACCCTGGGGGAGCCACTCTTCCTTCATCATGCGGCCAGAAATAATCGATAGGATAGCGGCCAGTAGCATGAAAGTATTCACAATCCGGTGGAAGCTGTACTGGCCAATGAACTCTGTTAAATGGGCCAGATTGGCAAAGGAATCAGGCTGGATCAACCGACCTTTTCCGGCATGGAAGCTGTACAGAATAAACAGGGGAATGAAAAAGAAAAACGTTACCGCGATCGTGCCATGCACATCAATAATGTCCTCAATGGCAGGGATAGGCAGTTTACCAAAGCGGCCATCATAGGTGTTGTAAACCAGAAAGCCGGTGACGATCGCACCTAGAACCAGTAATCCATTGACGTTATGCAGGATTCGCAAAAGCAGCGGCTGATAGGGTTGAGAACGGGACATACTTGACTCCTAAGTGTTGCAAAACAGTCGCATCTCGCGTTAATTCAGCTTTCTGGCTGTAGTCATTCTAAAGGGTCAATTCTTTCATGATCCCGCCGTTTCCCGTTGGAGAGGGAGATTGGGAGGAAGAGATCTATTGCAGGAGTTGGTAGAAAAAGATCTGGAACGCAGCACTAGAGCAATTGGAAACTGAATTTCAAGCCCAGTTGTCCCAACTCAAAACCCTGTTTATTTTGAGAACCGCAACGAGGATGCACTGGCCTGCTATGACAAAGCCTTGCAAAAACGGATGCGGCCTTTGAGGCTCTA
Organism: Oscillatoriales cyanobacterium bin_317; assembly: GCA_037442585.1. GTDB lineage: Bacteria > Cyanobacteriota > Cyanobacteriia > Leptolyngbyales > Leptolyngbyaceae > Leptodesmis. The sequence continues at coordinate 2,604 of JBBIQC010000300.1, read as the reverse complement.
CGAGAGCACGACCTGTTTAAAGCGTTGTTCCCATCCTGATGATTTTTCTTCAGTGAGTACAGACAAAAATTCTACCTTTGCCAGAGGTTAGGGGCATGTGTAACTTTTAGGGTAGGGGGGTAGGTTCCAGATGAACGCCGTGAATACCTCGATCGCGAAAACCCTTCTCTTAGCCATCCTCTTGCTGCTGCTGGTGTCCCCATTTGCTACACTGGCCCCCTTGATTGGGATTGTTGCCATCTCCGTAATCGCCATGATGGTGTGGCCTTTGGTGCGGATTCTGTTGTTCGGGACTGAGAAGCGTCGCTCCACCGCTTCCAACTCCATCAATCGCCGCTCAGGTGAACCACCAGTTCACGAGTAGACCCGTGCTGACGGTGCTCCCAAATATAAATTCCCTGCCAAACTCCCAGAGCCAGACGGCCATTCATGATCGGAATTTGTTCTGAGGTGTGGGTGAGGGCAGTCCGAATGTGGGCAGGCATATCATCCGGCCCTTCCGTACTGTGGATGTAGTGATAGCCTTCCGGCACCAGTTTGGCAAAGAAATTGCTGAGGTCGGTCAGCACATCTGGATCGGCGTTCTCCTGAATCACCAGACTGGCGGAAGTATGGCGCAGGAACAGGGTACAGAGTCCGATTGTAATGCCAGACTCCGCAACGATCGTCTGCACTTTGGAGGTGACTTTATGCAGGGCTTTTCCCGTTGTCGAAATCCGGAGAAGCTGTTGGTGATGGGTCATGCGAGATTTAGGGTGTAGATGAACGGCCATCAGACGGCTCTGCGATCGGAGATTCCTGTCCGTGATCTTCAACCACCAGCTTGATGGCCTGCTTATTCACCGAGATAAAGCTTTCACTGGCCAGCAGGGAACCCTCCCACCCATACACCATCGCATTCGTGAGGGCAATAAAGGCGTGTTCACCATTGAGAAAATCAGATAGACGGGCGTTGTAGCCCCCAGCGGGAATGGAAACTTCTCCTTGAATTTCCCATCCATCGGTCGTGTAGATTTTCACCCGTTGCTTTTCGCGGTGAATGGTGCGATTAGTAGCTGGATTCATGCAACTTCCTCCTTGCAAAACCCGATGTGCATTATCTTATGCGTTTTGCAAGGTATTGAGCACAGCCGTCGCAATTTCTTGATTGCCATCTGGACGAGGAGCGTCGGGAATACGAGGTGGCTGAAAGGGTTGATGGAGAAAATCCCAGTTGCCAGTAAAAAACTCGGCAGGTTGCAAAATTTGGGTCGGGAGATAGTCCTGGGTCGCTTTCAGGAGCACAGCAGCCTCGGCAAAATCATCGCGGGTAATAGAAATAATTGGCACATCCAGGCGGCAGGCTTCGGAGAAGGTACTGAATCCTGGCTTAGAAATCACACAATGACAGGCTGGCATCACATCCACAGGCCGATAGTGAGGATTACGGATAGGCAACAGATTAGGCAGGTTGGGAACGTTACGATCGAAGGTGAGAAATTGCCAGTCCGGGAAGCGCTCCAGGTTGTGATAGGGAATTTGCTCTAGCCCCAACCCCCCGAAGGTCAGGAGCACCGTTTTTTCCTGGGGGACTGTCAGATTAAGATTCTGTCGCAGTTGTTCCACACTGTAGCGGGGCGTTCCTCCAGTAAACCCAACATCCGTAATGGTGGGAAAAGCCCTCATGGGTTCATGTAAGGGCAACCGGAACAGGCGATCGCACTGGCTAAAACAGTCCACAATCCAATCTGCCATGTCATTGAATTCTGGATACTCGTCAGACCAGTCCCGGTAGATAAAATCCCAGCCGAAGTTGCTCATCATGTAGCAAGGAATGCCAGCAGCTTTGGCGATCGGGGCCGCCAGGGGAGGAATATCCGCCAGTACCAGTCCCACTCGATTTTGCAGAATGAAATTGACTTCTGAAGCAATGATCTCGTTCTGTTTCTGCCGCAACTCTTGCAACTTTGCCAGGGTTGCCGCCTTATCCATAGTGATGCTGTCACTCTGAATCACCCCAATGTCATAAGCACGAGGCCGCAGAATGAAGTCACCGGGAATATAAGCCTCCAGCAACCAGCGAGGAGCCGTCGTCACCAGAATCAGTAATACATCAGGACACTGCCGCTGAATTTCAGCCGCAACGGATGCTCCACGAGTTGCATGACCAAAACCATGATTCGTAATTGCCAGATAGAGAATGGGTCGGGACATGGGGGAGAAAGTTAAGAGTTAAGAGTTGTAAGAGTTAAGAGTTGAGAGTTAAATACTACTCATTCATTCTTAACTTTTAACTCTTAACTTTTAACTTTTAACTTTTAACTTTTAACTATCAACCATTCACTGATGCAGATCTGCTTCCCACACGGCAATGTAAATTCGATCTTGATCATTGCGCTCCACGGTTCCTTTGAGATAGCCGCTGGTGAAGCTGAAGCGGTTGGTTTTACGATTGGCGACGTTGATTAACCCTTGTTCGATAGGAGCGGTGAGTGCGCCGTCTAACATCCCGTTTAAGGTGTCTCCCATCGATCGCGGATGCACATCTTGAGCAAAGGAAGCTTCTGTTTGCCGCACTTTCCCGCTGGTTTTGTCATAGAGATAGGCTACGGTTACCTGCTCAGG
>JBBIQC010000299.1:4695-6279 GCA_037442585.1 Oscillatoriales cyanobacterium bin_317 | reverse complement strand
AGACTGATTAACGTCAGAAAGCCACCCGCTACCAGGGCCAATTGTTCGGCCTGGAGTGCTAAGGCGGGACGCTGCCACTGTCGTAATCGGAAGGCAAACCAGACCGTGGCCAGGACGTAGGGAAAGAAGCCGATCCCGGATAAGGCAGAGGTCATCCCCTCGGTTCCGGCGAGGCTGATACAGAAGCGGACGATCGCTTGCTGCCAGACGGGAGGAATCACACGCCAGAGTAACCAGACTCCCTGAAATCCCACAAAAAATCCTGCGGTTAAATAGGCTGGCTCACCCGTGCGTCTCAAGCCATCTCCGAGCAGCCATAATCCCAAGCCAGTAATGGCGATCGCTTGCCAGGGAGGAATCACCGATACCGCGATCGCCCAGCCGACAATCAGTAAGGCCGAACCAAGCCATATCCACACTCTGCGATCGGGCGATCGGCGAGCTAACCAGACCAGCACCCAGCCACTAATGCCAATCGCTAATCCCAATTGATTCAGCGGCACCTGAGCCACCAGGATTGCCCGCAGAAGCAGGAGCAGGGATCCGAAGGTGACAGCAATCGTGGGGAGAGAGTAGCGTTCTCCCCCCCTCTCCCGCTGCTCCTGAACCAGCAATGCAACAGCAGCCGCGATCGTTCCCGCATAGGTGGCCGCAAAGGGCATCCCCTGCCGACTCCAGCCCCACTGCAACCAACTGAGGCCGATCGCAGTAACAGTCATCCAGGCGGCGCGGCTGGGTTTTAACAGCAGGATGCTGATCAGAGTAAGGAGGAGGGCGGCGATCGCAACAAGGACAATTCCTGGGAAGTTGTTCCAGAGCTTGAAGCCATCCATCATCCAGAAGTTGACTGGGATGATCAGTAAGGTGGCAATTCTTAAGGTCTGGGTGGTCAGTTGTAGATTGGGTTGGCGGGCTATCCACAGGCTGACGAACCAGAAGACCAGGGTGTAGCCCAGCAGAATGCTGTATTGTCCTAACGGTGAGAAGTTGCGCCATTGAGTGGCGGCCAGCACTCCGGAGGACACAACGACCAGAAAAACCCCCAGGAACAGTAACCACACCACGCTGACTTCAGCCATGAAAGACTGAAGCCATTGGGCTGGCAGGCTGATAGGACGATCGGCAGCGCGAGGTAAGGGTGGGTGAGCATCTTCAGGAGGCAGGAAATCCGTCACTCCCACAGGTTGTAACGCTGAATCGGGGCTGTCAGGTGACTGCTCAACGACGGGTTCGGGTAACGGACAGGCAAGCTGTTCCGCACAAATCTGCCGTACCCATTCCTGGGAAACTAACCCCAGTTGCAACCAGGCATCCAACCCTTGCAGTAGTGCTGGATGACCCGCCTGCACAGCGAGTCGAATCAGAATCTGGCGATCGAGCCTATCCACTCACCCACCCATCTACTCATCCACTATCTACCCATCATGCACCCTCCGTACAGACGTTTCGGCGAAACATCTCTACTTCCGACTCCACTGCACATACGGCAACGTTACGGCTTTTGCTCGAATTTGCTCCGCGTGCGCTACTAACTGACCACAGGCATCCCAAGTGCCAGCCACCAGCATGGAGCGTGGACCTTCT
>JBBIQC010000299.1:3774-4656 GCA_037442585.1 Oscillatoriales cyanobacterium bin_317 | reverse complement strand
GAGTTGCATCGTCTCCAAATTCACAGTCACAGGCGTTTGAGGATCATCCGCGAGTTTCTCCTGCAAGGTTTTGATAGTCGTCGCATCTGCTGTGACACAGGGAATGCCCATTGCCAGACAGTTCCCAAAGAAAATTTCAGCAAAACTTTCGCCCACGATCGCCCGGATGCCCCACTTAGCGATCGCCTGGGGAGCGTGTTCCCGTGAGGAACCACAGCCAAAGTTATTATTCACAACCAGGATCTCGGCTCCCTGATATTGCGGCTGATCAAAGGGATGCTGGCCCTGTAAGTGGGCACGATCGTCGGCAAATACCTGCTCCCCTAATCCATCAAAGGTGACGCAGCGCAGAAAGCGGGCTGGAATAATGCGATCGGTATCGATATCATTTCCTGGCAACGGAATTCCCCGTCCGGAAACGACTTTGACTTCACTTACCATAGGCTATTCTCCCAATCTCAGGCTTTTCCAGTATAGAGCCGAGACGATCGCTTCTATCCCGGCGAGCCAGGTGAACTCGCCTAGAGATCGGGTTTTTATCCAGAAGACGCAACTGGGCCGTGTCCTTCAAACTCGAGAACCTGACTTCGGGGCCAGGGTTTCTGATTATGCTCTCAAGACTAAATTTCTTAAGATTCGTTGCAAGTTTGATTCAGTGCCGAAAATTGTTGATTCAAATTTAAACGGGTGGGCTACCCTAGTCTGCGTCAATACTCCTGATACCTTTCGGCGCTTAAAACCATGCCTTACAGTGTATGTTATCCCCATCTTGCAACTTCAAAACCAGTGCGAAGTGGATCAGCCTGTCACTCCTCATTGGTCATTTGTCCTTCATGGGTTGATTGGCTTGTGGTTCGTAGCGTTGACCAATGCCCAATGACG
>JBBIQC010000299.1:0-3764 GCA_037442585.1 Oscillatoriales cyanobacterium bin_317 | reverse complement strand
ACCAGGAGTTAAACGCACTTATCTACTTACTCTCTCAGTTTCGTTGCATAGTCTTTGTTGAGGCGGGAATGACCTATTCAGTGACTTATCATCAGCCATCCCTTTTAGATCTGGCGCGGCAGGGGAATTTTCGGGCGATCGCGTATTGGATTAACAGCATCCTGGGGCCAAAAGGCGTTTATATTCAAACGGAATCAACCCGCTCCGGAACGTTAAAAATCATGGTGAATTTTCAGCGTTCCAGCGATCGGGAAACGTGCATGAAAGCCCGCCATCATCTGGTGCGGCATATTTGTTATCGCCTGTGGACGCTGAATTCAGCAGAAATTCGGGATGTGCGGATCATGGCACGGGTTGCAGGTCAAAAAGATATTCTGTGGCGGCAATCGGTTCGGATCACCGCTCCGGCCCATGACCATCCCAAAGCGGCTCCGGCTCGTCCCGGTCGTGCTGCCCGTCCCGGTAGTGCTGCTCGTCCGCGACGGGTAGCCCATCCCAGAAGTGCAGGACAGGAGAGATTCCAACTGCTGCGATCGTTTCTGTTTAACCGGATTGCACTGGCGGGATTTCTGCTCTGTTATTGGATGTTCTATCTGGAAGCAACGGGACATCAGACAGCCGAGCAGCCCAGTGTCGCCGCAACATCACCCAAGGACACAGAGAAATTGCCCAGTCCAGCCGCTTCTCCTCAGCAAAGCGCTGCCCCTGTTGCCCAGGAAACCCAACTGCCTCAGAATCTGAGTTTTACTGTACCACCTCAGCTCCAGGGTCAGGTGGTATATCAGGCTACTCCACCAGCCGGAGCCGAAAAAGTGATTGCCTTAACCTTTGATGATGGCCCCTGGCAAGGTACTACTGAGCAAATCCTGGATATCCTCAAGCAAAACAACATTAAAGCGACCTTCTACTTTGTGGGACAGGCGATTCAGGAAAATCCAGAAATTGCCAAAAAGGTAGCGGTAGCGGGTCATGCGATCGGCAATCACACCTGGCGGCACCCAATGGAAAACCTGGATGAACCAACTGCCGTGCAAGAACTCAGCAATACGGCCAAGCTGATTTACCAGGCGACTGGAGCCAGAACTCACTTAATGCGCCCACCGGGAGGAAATCTAGACGGCGAGTTGGTGAATTACGCCAAAAAGAAGGGCTATCTGGTGACGATGTGGTCTGCAGATACAAGCGACTACTATGTTTCAACCCCGTTGATTATTGATAATGCCCTGCGCGATGCTAAGCCTGGTGGGATTGTGTTAATGCATGATGGTGGGGGCGATCGTACGGCAACCGTGGAAGCGCTTCCCCAAATCATCTCCAGCCTGCGTCGTCAGGGGTACAAGTTTGTGACGGTTCCTGAACTGATGCAAATGCAGGCCAAGTGGGGGCCAATTCAACCCCTGGATGGCACGGATACTCCAATGGTTACAGATACATCTGTCCCGTCACTACCATCGAACCCATCATTACCATCGAGTCCATCATTACCACCTACTCCCACTGTTCCCAACAGTCCTCCTACCCCAGCCCTCAGTCCTCGATCGGATCAAACCTATCAGGATCCCCGAACGCACTAGCAGCATAACTCCCACTATGAAAATTCAGTCAGCTTTGCAGACTCAGCCAGTTCAGCTAAAAATACAGGCTCCCTTTGATGAGAAGTTACCTTTTTAGGCTGAACTAAGGTTTATAATCCGTTACCATCTGGTTGGTTAACGTAGTTGGCCTGATATAACAGTGGGAACAAAGATCATCTGTGAAACGACTGCCCTGGGTATCATTAGTTTTGTTGCTGGTTTGCTATGCCGGGTTTGGTTGGTATTTGTCCGGGTTAAAAAATCAGCCCGATTGGATGAAGTCTTCCTGTGAGCGGGTGTTTGCCCCCATTGAGCATCCATACGGTCAACCCGATGCAGCAGGGCCAGCCGAAAGATCGGCCACACCAGCAGAGAAGCCAAAGAAAGAAAGGGAGACGGCCTTTATTTGTAACATCATCGTTCGGCACAATGTCCATGTTGGCTTATTGGCGATCGGCTGGATTCTAGTTTCCTCTTTGGCATTTATTTCACCCCTTACCAGCTTCAGCAGCTTTATCACTCGCTGGTTTAAATCAGACACGGTGGCCTTTTTGACGATCGTCACCATTGCGGGGATGGCGGCTGTTATTCTCTATTGGCTGCATGTGTTCCTGCAGATTCTCACCATCCTGGCCGCCGATGCGCTGGCCCGAATTGACATTCAAACGGCTGGCCTAACGGGTAATCAAGCCTTCTGGATTCTGACCCTGGTTTCCCTCACAGGTTTGATTATAGGCTGGCTATTAAATGTGTTTCTCATATAAAAAAGCAGCCGCCCCCGACTGCTCTTGTAGCTTTCCAGTTTGTTTAGCACATGAGTGTAGTTTCAGAATAAGCCCAGGGCTTGAGAACCACCATCCAGTTACAGTTTTAGATACAGGTGACGAAATCCAGGGGTCAATCGAACGATCGTCACAGCCTGTCCAACCATTACGGCAAAACTTGGCCATACTGGACACAACAAGCGTTTAACTGTACCTCTATGCCCTGCGGTAGCTCGACTGTGGGGCAATTCCCTTTTAAAAGGGCCGGAAGATAAAGGGATAACGGAACGGCTGCTCAGGAACGTTGAGACAGTGAATAATCGCCCAGATAGTCAGGCCCCAGTGAACTAACCACCAGATACCACCCGCCAGCCCAAAGGTAATAAAGGAAAGGGGAACCAGGATCAGACCGTATAACCAGACGTTGAAGTGAAAGTTGATCGCTTCCTTAGCATTCTCTTTCACAACTGGATCATCGGAAACAGCCATGATCGCGATCGGAACGCCAATTGATACGACTAGCCCACTGAAGAAGATTGACCCGTGAGCCAGGGACGACAGTAACTTCCGCTTGCTAATATCAACAGTGCTTTGAGATTGCATCGTTTGCCTCACATTTAACAGGTTCATTACATTGCCACTATACAGCGAGAATGCTGATGGACATGGGAGGAAAACACCAACCTCAAGGCAGGGATTCCCGATGGCTTTTATTTGCTGCTGCACCCTGTTCCCCCGGCTTTCCTACATTCGGTTTGGAGCAGCCAGATTAGCGACGCTGATTCCGTGGGAGCAATTTGAAGCGGAGTATGCCGCACACCTGAGTGAGAGCATGGGCGCACCCGCCAAATCATTTCGGATGGCCTTGGGCGCGTTGATCATCAAAGAGCGCCTGGGTACAAGTGATGCCGAAACGGTCGAACAGATTCGCGAGAATCCGTATTTGCAGTACTTTCTAGGCTTATCAGAATACAGTGATGCGGCACCGTTTGACAGTTCGATGCTGGTGCATTTTCGCAAACGGTTAACGTTGGAACTGGTGGGACGGATCAATGAAGCCGTGGTGCTGGACAACAATGAACCGGGCACAACTCAAGCTCAGACTGATGCGGCTGAGCGGGAGCCAGATGATGACGAGGATGCGGCTCCCCCTGCCCATCAAGGACAATTGATCCTCGATGCCAGTTGTGCCCCTGCGGACATTCGTTATCCGACCGACTTGAGCTTACTCAATGAGGCCCGCGAAGGGACAGAAGCCATTATTGATGTGCTGTACGACCAGGTTCGAGCTGTTGTGCAGCCCAAACCCCGCACTTATCGTAAGCAGGCCCGCCGAGAGTATTTGAGCATCACCAAGCAACGCCAAGTTCGTCGCAAAACGATGCGAAAAGCCATTCGTAAACAACTGGGCTATGTGAAACGCAAT
>JBBIQC010000298.1:0-6282 GCA_037442585.1 Oscillatoriales cyanobacterium bin_317 | reverse complement strand
GGTCTGTTATCGGCCTCATTGCTGGGCATTGATATTCGATCTCTTCTGGCAGGCGCAAAGGAAATGGATGCAGCTACTCGGGTGACGGATATCAAACATAATCCTGCCGCTTTACTCGCTTTGGCCTGGTACGCCGCTGGTAATGGCAAAGGCGAAAAGGATATGGTGATGTTGCCCTATAAAGATAGCCTGCTGCTGTTCTCCCGCTACCTGCAACAACTGGTGATGGAATCGCTGGGGAAAGAGAAAGATCTGGACGGCAACATTGTGCATCAGGGCCTTGCGGTTTACGGTAACAAGGGGTCTACGGATCAACACGCCTATGTGCAACAACTGCGGGAAGGCGTGCCCAACTTCTTTGCTACCTTCATTGAAGTGCTGGAAGATCGGCGGGGAGCATCCATTGAAGTCGAGTCGGAAGCCACTTCCGGGGACTTTCTCTCCGGCTTTTTGCTGGGAACCCGACAGGCGCTGTACGAAAATCAACGGGACTCAATTACGATCACCATTTCCCAGGTGAATCCCCGTACGGTAGGAGCTTTAATTGCGCTTTATGAACGGGCGGTTGGGCTTTACGCTTCCCTGGTCAACATCAACGCCTATCATCAACCTGGAGTGGAAGCTGGAAAAAAAGCAGCGGCATCGGTGTTAAATTTGCAACGGCAGGTGCTGGCAACCCTGAAGAGTGCATCTCAACCCCTCCCCTTGCCCACCCTGGCAGAAACAGCGGGGGCATCGGATCAAGTGGAAACGGTTTACAAAATTGTGCGGCACCTCGCGGCCAACCAACGAGGAATCATACTGGAGGGCGATCGCGCTCGGCCTTCCAGCCTTTTCGTTTCGATGCAGTAACTGCAGATGTCCAACTCCGTTCTGAAACGGCGGTATTAGCCGCAGCTTATCCTGCTGTATGTATGTTTGTGTCTGAGCCAGCCAGAACAGGGGTTTAACAAACTTTAAGCAAATCATTTAGCACTATCCACAAACACCAGGAGACACAGTATGGTCAGTATTGTTCCTAACAATAGTCAAATTGAAGACGATCGCACCGGCGTTAATGTCGAAACGATCAAACGGGCCTTTCTAGATAACCTGTTCTATATCCAGGCCAAGTTTCCCAGAATAGCGACCCGCAATGATTACTACCTGGCGCTGGCCTACACGGTGCGCGATCGCCTGCTGAATCGCTGGCTCAACACCGCCAAGACTTATCTGGAAAAAGCCCCTCGGATGGTGGCGTATCTATCTGCCGAATTTTTGATGGGGCCACACCTGGGAAATAACCTGATCAACCTGGGACTGTATAACGTGGTGAAACAGGCGATGGAAGATCTGGGCCTGAACCTCACTGACCTGCTGGAACAGGAAGAGGAACCCGGACTGGGCAATGGGGGGCTGGGACGGCTGGCAGCCTGCTACATCGACTCGCTGGCGACGCTGGAAATTCCGGCGATCGGCTACGGCATTCGTTATGAATACGGCATTTTCGACCAGGAGATCCAGGATGGCTGGCAGGTCGAAATTACCGACAAGTGGTTGAAGTATGGCAACCCCTGGGAAGTCGCCCGTCCAGAAGCAGAATTAACCGTGAATTTCGGCGGACATACTGAACCTTACACAGACGAGTATGGTTGTTATCGGGTGCGTTGGGTACCCTACAAGGGTGTCAAAGGGATTCCCTATGACACTCCCGTTCTGGGTTTCCAAACCAACACGGCCAATACCCTGCGTCTCTGGAAAGCAGAAGCCCCAGAGTCCTTTGATTTTGAAGCGTTCAACAAAGGCGACTACTTTGGCGCGGTGCATGAAAAGAGCCAGTGCGAAAACATTACCAAAGTGCTTTACCCAAACGATGAATCCTACCAGGGTAAACAATTACGACTGGAGCAGCAGTACTTCTTTGTCTCCTGTTCCTTACAGGACATGATTCGCCTGATGAAGATGCAGAATCTGGCTTTGGAGCGGTTCCACGAACACTACGCGATTCAACTTAACGATACCCATCCCACTATTGCTGTCGCTGAATTGATGCGGCTGTTACTGGATGAGTATGGATTTGAATGGGATCAGGCCTGGAACATTACCACCAAAACGTTCGCCTACACGAACCATACCTTGTTGCCGGAAGCTCTGGAGCGGTGGCCTTTACCAATGTTTGCGGCCTTGTTGCCTCGTCATCTGGAACTGATTTATGAAATCAATCAACGTTTCTTAGACGATGTTCGCATGAAGTTTCCCGATGATGGTGATCGCCTGCGCCGCATGTCGATCATCGATGAAAGCGGTGAACGCTATGTGCGCATGGCGCATCTGGCCTGTGTAGGCAGTCATGCGATTAATGGGGTTGCGGAACTACACAGCGAGTTATTAAAGCAGACGACGCTGCATGACTTCTATGAGATGTACCCTGAAAAGTTCAAGAATGTGACCAACGGTGTGACTCCCCGCCGTTTCATGATCCTGAGTAATCCGCGCTTAGCAAACCTGATTACAAACAGAATAGGAGATAGCTGGATTAAGCATCTAGATGATCTGCGACAACTAGAAAACTTTGTCTATGATTCGGATTTCCGGCATGAGTTTCGTCAGGTGAAGCAAGCTATAAAACAAGATCTGGCCAATTACATTCGGACACACTACGCTATTGAAGTAGATCCCAACTCCTTATTTGATATTCAGGCGAAACGCATTCATGAATATAAACGCCAACACCTGAATGCGCTCTACATCATCACTCTGTATAATCGCATCAAAGCCAATCCCAGCTTAGACATCACTCCTCGTACTTTCCTGTTTGGCGGTAAGGCGGCTCCCGGTTATTTTATGGCGAAATTGATCATTAAACTGATCAACTCGATCGCTGATGTGGTTAACAACGATCCAGAAATCTATGGTCGCCTCAAAGTGGTGTTCCTGAAGGATTACAACGTTAAGTTTGCTCAGCGCGTCTATCCTGCAGCCGATCTTTCGGAGCAAATTTCTACCGCTGGGAAGGAAGCCTCAGGAACGGGCAACATGAAGTTCTCCATGAATGGTGCCCTGACCATTGGGACTCTGGATGGAGCCAATATTGAAATTCGGGAGGCGGTAGGAGCCGATAATTTCTTCCTATTCGGGCTAACGGCTGAACAAGTCCTGGCCAAGAAAGCGGCAGGATACAATCCCTGGGACTACTACCACAGCAACCCAGAACTGAAGCTAGTCATCGATCGTATCTCCTCTGGATTCTTCTCCCACGGTGACCCAGATTTGTTCAAGCCATTGTTAGACTCCCTGTTACATCACGACGAGTACCTCCTGTTAGCCGATTATCAATCCTATGTTGAGTGCCAGGAACGGGTCAGTCGGGCATACCGCAACCCGGATGAGTGGACTCGTATGTCGATTCTGAACGTAGCACGAATGGGCAAATTCTCCAGCGATCGCTCCATTCGCGACTACCTGCAAGGTATCTGGAATGTTCCTGCCGTTCAGGTGGACGTGCCAGAGTACAAGGAAATTCCCGAAGGTTTGAAGCTGACTTTCTAGTTTGACCACTCAGATATCGCCTATGAGGTAGGACAATGACACTCAAAATTGGCATTAATGGCTTTGTGGACTTCTGCACCGATTCTCGTTCCAGCATCTTTGATGCGTTGGCGGGTATTGGCTTGAATTCTAATTTCTTCAAAGTGGTGTCCTGGTACGACAACGAGTGGGGCTACTCCTTCCGGGTGATAGACCTGATGCTGTTTATGGCCCGAAAGGAAGGATTGATATGAAGCCTCTGATTCATCGCACCAAGATTGTGGCAACGATCGGGCCTGCCAGCGATTCTCCTGAGATGATGCGAAAGCTGCTCCTGGCGGGAATGAATGTGGCGCGACTCAACTTTTCTCACGGCAAGTATGAAGACCACGCCGAGCGGATCAAACGGTTACGGGATGCGGCTGAGGAATTGGACTTACCGCTGATGTTGCTGCAAGATTTGCAGGGACCGAAGATCCGAGTTGGCGATTTGCCTGCTGAAGGGATGCACCTGAATGAGGGAGACAGCCTCACATTGGTGCCGATCGCTGACTACACGGGGCAACCTCATACCGTTAGCATCGACTATCCCTACGTGGCAGAAGAGGCGAAACCGGGAACTCAGGTTCTGTTGGATGATGGTCTTCTAGAACTGCGGGTGGAGAAAGTGGATGGTCACGCAGTTGAGTGCAAAGTGATTGAGGGAGGCTTGCTCAAGAGCCACAAAGGGGTTAATTTCCCGACGCTGAATCTTCGCCTGCCCTCCATGACCGACAAAGACAAACGCGATTTGGACTTTGGCATTGAGCAAGGGGTCGATCTCATTTCTCTCAGCTTTGTGCGTAAGCCAGAGGATATCCAAACGCTGAAGGCACTGCTGAAGCAAAAGGGAGCCGACATTCCCGTCCTGGCAAAGCTGGAAAAGCCCCAGGCGATCGCCAATCTGGAGGCGATCGTCGATGAGTGCGATGCGATCATGGTAGCACGGGGCGATCTGGGGGTCGAAATGAGTCCTGAAAAGGTGCCCTTGATCCAGAAGCGAATCATTCGCCTGTGCAATCAGAAAGGCATTCCGGTGATCACCGCAACCCAGATGCTGGATAGCATGATCCACAATCCCCGTCCCACCCGTGCGGAGGCCAGTGATGTGGCCAACGCGATTATGGATGGCACGGATGCGGTGATGCTCTCCGGCGAATCCGCGGTCGGCGACTATCCAGTAGAAGCTGTCAAAATGCTGGCTCGCATTGCTACTGAAGTTGAATCTTCAATTCAATTTGCCAATTTTCCGCCCAATCGGATTGATGTTGCTGCTGCTGTTAGTGAAGCGCTCCACGCGATCGATAACACACTGAATCTCCAGTGCATCGTCGCCTTTACTGAAACAGGTCACTCAGCTCAATTGGCATCAGAAGAACGGCCCAAAGCCCCAATCGTGGCTTACACGCCTGATCCAAAAATCTATCGGCGCTTGAACCTAAATTGGGGGCTCCGACCTGTTTTACTACCGGAGTTTTCAGACGACTTAACCGATCTGATGAGCCTAGTGGAAGCCGATTTGATCCAGCGTCAGTTTGTCAGCCCCGATGACAAGATTTTAGTCATGGGAGGAATTCCGTTTGGCGTAGCTGGTAGTACCAATTTCCTCAAAATTCATACGATCGCAGCCGAGGGTTAGCACAATGGCTAAATTGATTTTGACTCGCCACGGACAAAGCCTCTGGAACGCTGAGAATAAGTTTACCGGCTGGGTAGATGTGCCTTTAAGTGAAATGGGTCGGGCAGAAGCTACGATTGCGGCCTGTAAACTCAGAGACTACCGAGTCCGAATCTGCTTCACCAGTATGCTGTTCCGAGCGATTGAAACGGCCATCATTATCTTGACGGAAGTGGATGATATTTGTGATGGCCGAATTCCCATCATCAAGCACGACGTTGAAGATGAAGACTGGCATGGTTGGGACAGCTACAACGGCGATCCAGCACAAGAACTTCCTGTTTACACCTGTCCCGCCCTGGACGAACGGTATTATGGCGAACTACAGGGCTTAAACAAAGCAGAAACTGCCGCAAAATTTGGTAAGGAACAGGTGCAACTCTGGCGACGGTCTTACGATGTAGCTCCACCCGGTGGTGAAAGTTTGGCAGATACAGTCAAGCGAACGGTACCGTTCTTTCGCGATCGCATTTTGAAGCACTTGATGGCAGGGGACAATGTACTGGTTGCGGCTCACGGAAACTCGCTCCGTTCCATCATCAAATACTTGGAAAATTTATCTGAAGCAGAGATTGTCAAAGTTGAACTGGGAACGGGAGTTCCGATTGTGTATGACATTGATTCCAAGGGGCAGGTGACTGATAAAGTTATCTTGAATTGATCCAATTAAGCACATAGATTTGTGCCTGTCCAGCAAATCACCGTGTTGGCTCATATATGCCTTTGCCACAATTCTCAATCCTCACCATCCAACCTACTTACGCATTGCTGCGATCGCTCGTATCCGCAATCATCCTGACAATATCGTGGAAAACCGAGGGGCCTTTATCACCATAGACTCTCTGTTGCACCCTCCAGGTTCCACAATGACGGTGCTGTACAGAAGCGATTGGAGTGATGACGAATTGCGTCATCCACCTGAAGTCGAAACAGTATCGATTTAAGAGTACCAGGGACGGATGGCCGTGCGGGTTGATTTACCCCCTTCCGGGATGGTGATTCTGTCTTAGTTAGGGCTTGCTGAGGAAGACTAAAAGGTGTACGAGGATTGTTTTTCA
>JBBIQC010000297.1:3535-6286 GCA_037442585.1 Oscillatoriales cyanobacterium bin_317 | reverse complement strand
GCCGCCGAAGCCGCCACCGCCACCGCCACCGCTACTGCCATCTCCACCTCTGGCTAAGCCGTTGGCGATCGTGAAATTGGCTAGATTGACGGTGCCTTGGTTGACAAAGAAGACCCGGTTGGAGTTGTTGCCACTGACGGTGAGGGTGCTGCTCAGTGGCCCAAAGATATCCACACTGTCATTGATGATCAGTTGGCCTGACGTGAGTGTGATGGTTTGGGGACTGCTGCCAAATACGTTTGGATCGAAGGTAATCGTATCTGTTCCGGCCAGAGCATTCGCATTGAGGATAGCCTGCCGTAATGAACCCGCACCACTGTCATTGGTGTTGGTAACGGTGAAGGTATCTAAAACGTGTTGATAGGCGGCTTTTGCCCAGTCTTGCAGAATATCTGGGGTGGTAAAGCTGCTTGTCTCGAAGTCCAGCGTCCAGTTACCGCCTAAGGCTTGATTGCCAATGAGACGGCTGGACGCGGCAATTCCCACTCCGGCTAACTGACTCCACTCCTGTAAAAAAGCTTTTCCCTGCTCGCTTCCGGCCAACTCACAGCTATAGATGGAGATTCCGGCTCCCTGGGCTAAAGATTTTGTCCACTGTTGCAAATCTGCTGAGTAAGTCCCCAGATCGCTGAAATCGAAGGTCATGGAGCTAAAGTCGATTTCTCCAGGATCTCCGTGAGCAAACAGGCTGAGGTTAGAAATATTATGCTCGTGGGCCAGGATGCTGGTGATTTGGGCGATCGCATCCCGCGTTGGATCCAGGATGTAAACGTCTGTTCCGGGAGCTAGACCAGCAATCAGGGTTGAGAGATCTGCAACGGCGGGATCAAAAATCGCAACGGCACCCCCATCTCCTGCATGGTCATGATCGAGGGATGCTGGAGAACGCCACCAGGATGAAGAGAAACTGTCCTGAAAGGGCGAGGCGAAGCGTGAAGAAGTCAGAGAATCAAAATTTGAATAAAGACCGGTAGCCGCTGCATTGAACGACAGGAGGGACTGATTTTCGAGGAGCGAGTGACCTGGAGCAGGAAAGAAATCCACGGTATGACCCTTCAATTCAACTAAATAGTGTTGGTTTCTCTAGCCAAAAAAATCTGAAGGAGCCTCACAGCTCCCGGTTTTTCGACTTAAAAAGTTTTTCAGCCTTCAGAAATAGTACTCGTTAATACCAAACGTGCACGAAATCTTTTACACCCTGCAGAACTGAGTGAATTTCTGTGAACCCCCTGGATGCAAGCTGAATTAAACCAGATCCAGCTAGAGAACGGTTGTTTTCCGATCAGAGAAACTACGGTTCTGGACTTGGATAAGGTTTAACTTGATTCCTGGGAGTGACACTAGAAATTAAATCAGCCAAAACCATGAGGAAGATACAGTAGATATACAGAGGTTGATCACCGCCGTATCGGCTACGTTCCCAGAATTCCCCTAAACTCAAATAGAATTATCATCCTGTTCATGAATTTTTTACAGAGCCAGGTTCAATAATTTCCCGAACCCGGTAAATGGGTCGCCCCTGAGATTCGTGGTAGGTGCGCATCAGTAATTCTGCCAGGAGGCCAAAACTAAATAGCTGAACTCCCGCCAACAGCAACACAACGGCCAGAATCAACAGAGGACGGTTAATACTTTCACCAAAACTCAGCTTGAGGGAAGTGAGGTAAAGGCCGATCGCCACGCCCAACAGCATGGACAAAAATCCCAGCAGGCCAAAGACGTGCATCGGGCGGGTGAGAAATTTCCGCATGAAGAACACGGTCATCAGATCCATGACGACGCGGAAGGTGCGATCGATGCCATATTTGCTCTTGCCAAATTGCCGGGGATGGTGACGGACTGGCACTTCTGTAATGCGTGCCCCTTCAATAAAGGCCAGGGCCGGAAGAAATCGATGCAGTTCGCCGTACAGGTTCATGTCGGCCACCAGTTCTGCACGGTACACCTTTAAGGAGCAGCCATAATCATGCACTTTGACTCCCGTGACCTGCCCAATTAACCAGTTAGCAATTTTTGAGGGAATTTTACGGCTAATCGTCGCGTCCTGCCGATGTTTCCGCCAACCACTCACCAGGTCATAGCCTTCATTCAGCTTGTCAATCAACATCGGAATATCGGCAGGATCATTTTGCAAGTCTCCATCCATTGTGATAATGATGTTTCCTTGCGCGAATCGAAAGCCGGCGGCCATTGCGGCAGTTTGGCCATAATTACGACGCAAAATAATCGCCCGCAAATCCGTCCGCTCCTGGGCCAGTTCCTTCAGCAGATGGCTAGAACCATCGGTTGACCCATCATCCACACAGATAATTTCGTAGCTGTACTGAGCAGTTTTGAGTACCCCTGCGATCGCCTCCAGTAAGCGAGGCAGGTTCTCATACTCATTGTGAATGGGGACTACGATAGATAGGTCAGGATTGAGGGTAGGAGTGGCCCACAACTTACTGGATTCAGGACTTAAAGAACTAGTCATTGGTCATCAGCAGGATTTGCTATCAGAATAGCAGGATGGTGGCAACAGGCAGCAACACGCTTTACTATCGGGGCTATCAAGGCATGGTTGCAGAAGTGCTGATGTTCAACAGCACTGGGAAGGTCAAAAAAGCTTTAGCTTGTTATGCCATCTCACCATGATTGGCTTGTAGGAGATTGGAACTCTTGCCTATTAGACTCAATCATCATCAGTAGGGTGGGCAAAGCTTGGCGTGCCCATTCAAATCAGCCAGAATGACAGGATGGGCACGGTGTTTC
>JBBIQC010000297.1:2910-3509 GCA_037442585.1 Oscillatoriales cyanobacterium bin_317 | reverse complement strand
AGAAGTCTATTGAAACGGCAAATTAGGAGTAAATCGTGACCCAACCCCCGATCGCAGCAAAATCCATATTGCACTAGAACTATTGGCTCAAGTCCTACGGGGCGGTTGATAGGAGGACTGGATGCGTCCCACCCCACGAAATTGAGCAAAGTAGGTTTGGCTGATCGCGGTGCCTATTGCCGAGAGAGGATCGATCGCAATGCCGTTATGCCCCTGATCCTTCCCGGAGCTATGGATATACTGACCATTTCCTAAATACAGCCCTACATGAGTGGCTTTCTGGGCAGGGCCGAAGAAGACTAAATCTCCAGGTTGGGCATCGGCAAGGGCGATCGACTGAATAAATTCTTCCTGCTGATAGGCATCTCTGGGCAGCCAGATACCCACTGAGGCAAAGGCGGCCTGCATTAAGCCAGAACAGTCATAATTTGGCCCCACCGTTCCACCCCACAGGTAGTGATTGGGTTGGGCCATGGCGGCTTTTGTAAAGGCGATCGCCTCCGGAATTTTGGCCTGAATCTCTGCTGCTGACCAGGAGGTAGGCTGATAGGGAGTTTCAGCAATATCCAGTTGCTCTACAGCCTCTGGCCCAATCCAAC
>JBBIQC010000297.1:0-2900 GCA_037442585.1 Oscillatoriales cyanobacterium bin_317 | reverse complement strand
GGGATAGTCGTCCTCGCAGAGCCGAATGGCGATCGCAGTAGCTCCATCCTCTTGCGTATCGGCTGGGGACTCGATCCATAGTTGTCGTCCTGCAGCAGCTTGCGTTGCCAATCGCTCCAGAGCCGGAGAGTCATAGATGTCCAAATGGATGCGGCACTGGTACTGAACGTTGGAGGTAAGGGAAGTAGCAACAGATGGAAACATTTCTCAAATTTGCTGATTTTTTCTCCGGATGGGTAGCCAATATCACCGAAGAGTGGAGTGGTAGATGCACCCTGATTGTTGCCCCCGGCCTTGTGCTGGGGGCTTTTTGTTTCAGGCTGAAATGGGATCAGACTCAAAACTGACCGTGGCTCCCCGGTGATCAATGTGCAGTATATATACCGTAGCTGTAATGGCTTCACTCGCCCAGGCACTGGCGATCGCCTTTCGTACAGCTTCTGCCTGGGACGCAGCAGTCAGAGCCAGAAGGGTTGGGCCAGCACCGCTAATCACTAAGCCATAGGCACCAGCCTCCAGGGCAGCAGATTGTACAGGTTTGTAGCCTGCAATGAGTGAGTAGCGATACGGTTGATGAATGCGGTCTTGCAGTGCGGCTTGCAACCAGGAATCTGTCCCGGTTTCTAGACCCCGAATCAGTAGTCCTAGATGGGCCGTATTAAAGATGGCATCGGCACGACTGTAGCGATCGGGCAGCACGCGACGAGCTTCAGCCGTCGAAAGTTCAAAATTAGGAATGGCTACAACAACAGCAACATCTGTATGCCAGGGAACCTCACAAATTTCCCAGCCTCCGTCCAGCTTTGTTGCAGCCAGACGACACCCCCCTAACAGCGCCGGAACTACGTTATCGGGATGACCTTCAATCGCGATCGCCTGTTGCATCACCTGCTGTTGTGTGAGGGGCAACCCTGCCAGGGCATTAGCGCCAACCAATCCGGCCACGATCGCGGTGGCAGAACTGCCCAGCCCACGAGCCAAAGGAACTCCTAACTGAATGGTGATGTGAACGGGGGGAACAGGTTGCTGAATGGCTTGATAAAACTGGACAAATGCCCGGTAAACCAGATTGCTGGCATCTGTCTGGACGCGATCGGCCTCCTCTCCCACTGCCGTGATTACCACTGGAGAATCATCGTCAGTGGTCAGGGAAAAGGTAAAGCGATTATAGAGAGTCAGTGCGGCTCCCAGGCAATCAAAACCAGGGCCAATATTGGCGGTTGTTGCAGGCACTGAAATGGTCACGGGGTCATTGGTCATTGGTCATTGGTCATTCGTTCTTTGCAAATAGTACGCTGCGATCGCTATAGTGACTGGTAAATTCAGGAATTACTTTTTCTTACGTTGCTGGTGGCGATCGAGCCGCCAATTAATGACATGATGATGGAAGACAATGCTCATTTCACGACTTAACTTAAACGCATGCCAGACATTGTTGATATTGCCGTTAGTGCGGATTCTTTCAAAACTCTCGTAACCGCTGTGCAAGCGGCGGATCTGGTTGGTGCCTTAAAGAGTCCAGGCCCTTTTACAGTCTTTGCCCCGACCGATGATGCGTTTGCTAAGTTGCCTCCGGGAACGATCCAAACGCTGGTACAAAATATTCCTCAACTGACCCGAATTCTGACTTATCACGTAGTGTCTGGAAAATATACCCGAGAGGACTTAAAGAACGTTGAATTTCTCACCTCGCTAGAAGGTTCTCCCATTCGGATTAACTCTACCGATGACTACTTTGAAGTCAAAAACGCGACGGTCGTCGCTGCAGACATTGAAGCGGATAATGGCATCATTCACGTCATTGATAATGTCATTCTTATGAGTCCGGAAGCGGCCAATTCATTCGATAAAGCACCTCTGTGAATTGGTTTTAAGGGCAGCTTGCTTAGAAAAAACGTAGGACGTGTTTTAAAGCCTTTTGCTTCTTTAATTGATTCTGCAGCGATCCCCCTAAATCCCCCTTAAAAAGAGGGACTTTGAACGGCTCGGTTCCCTCCTTTTTAAGGAGGGTTAGGGATGATGATTGAGTCTAATAGGCAAGAGTTCCAATGATTGGATTCGGTCGGAAAGGGCAGGTTTTGTATGTAACCTGTAGGTGTAATTTGTCTCCTTAGCTGAACCTGCCCCTACTTCCTGTCCCTATTTGTAGGTATCGGTTTGAATCATGCGAATGCGGCAGGCATTGGCAATACCATACTGGGGACGAATGAAGCGATCCATCTGGGCTTCAAAAAAGTCCCGATTGGCTTGCAGGTGTCTGGGGTTGGGATCGTCCAGGGGATAGAGCAAGGCAGCACGGGTGGCTTGTAATACGGCTGAGGTAACGTTGTACATCGATCGCTGGAAAGCAATCCCCAACTGCACAAGAATGTCATCTTCACCCCGGCAATTTTGCAAGAAGTGCTCCTTTAAGTAGGGGGGCAGGAAGTGGTACATATCCTGGTGCAGCAGGGTGGGAGGAATCCCTGCGGTGCCGACTGGAAACTTGTCCGCAAACAGAATGCCATAGTGGAAGTCGATTTGCTCCTCTGGCACTTCATTGGCTTGCGCGTTATAGGACTTGGTACCCCGGAATGGTGCGGTGCGGTAAAAGACGGCTTCCACATAGGGCCAGGCCGCTTCATACAGCCACATAAAGCCCTTCGACTTGGGAATGATTTCGTAGCATTCGCCCTTGATGTAGACATGGTGGTAAATGGGGCGACCTGCGATCGCAAAAATTCCATTCACCAGGAAATCCATTGCCTCTGGTACGGTGCTGATTGTCCCCTCGTCATAGCGATCGGACATTTCAAAGAACACGGGGGCCATAATTTCCCAGAACAGTCCCAAAATGGACATATAAGTCGCCATCCGGGCCTGTTCCAGGAACATTTGCGGGAATAACTTATGCAACGCCA
>JBBIQC010000296.1:0-6289 GCA_037442585.1 Oscillatoriales cyanobacterium bin_317 | reverse complement strand
AGAGAGATGTAGCCAGCCTGCTTACCCACATACCCGTAGTCAGCATCCGCCATTTCTCCTGGCCCGTTGACAATACATCCCATGACAGCAATGTCTAAGCCTGTGAGGTGCTTGGTAGCTTCCCGAACTTTGTGCAACACTTCTTCCAGGTTGAACAGGGTGCGCCCACAGGATGGACAGGCGACGTATTCCACCATTGTTTTGCGGAGTCCCAGAGCCTGCAGAATGCTGTAGCAGACGGGGATTTCCTTTTCTGGAGCTTCGGTAAGGGAAACCCGGATGGTGTCGCCAATGCCTTCCGCTAACAGAGTGGCAATTCCAGCGGTGGATTTGATCCGGCCATACTCACCATCTCCAGCTTCGGTTACACCGAGGTGGAAGGGATAGTCCATCCCCAGTTCATCCATGCGCTGGGCCATGAGTCGGTAAGCAGCCAGCATCACTGGAACCCGCGAGGCTTTCATGGAAAGGACTAAATTCCGAAAATCGAGGGATTCGCAGATACGAATGAACTCCAGTGCTGATTCCACCATTCCCTGAGGGGTGTCCCCGTAGGTGAACAGCATCCGTTCGGCGAGGGAACCGTGGTTGACCCCAATCCGCATTCCTTTCCCCTGCTCTTTCAGGGACAAAACGAGGGGTTTCAAGGTCTGGCGAATTTTTTCCCCAATATCGTCGAACTCTTCCTGAGTGTATTCCGTGCGATCGCTCCTGGGTTTCTCAAACACATACAGTCCGGGATTAATCCGCACTTTATCAACGTGCTTGGCGACCTCCAGGGCTATTTTCATGCCATTATGATGCACGTCGGCGACCAGGGGGACAGGTTGATAAGTTTGCAATAGCTTTTGCTTAATTTCAGCCATTGCCGCCGCATGAGCCATACTGGGAACCGTGACGCGCACAATTTCACAGCCAATTTCATGCAGACGGCGGATCGCAGCCACAGAACCATCGATGTCCAAAGTATCCTCATTGATCATCGATTGCACAACCACCGGATGACCACCGCCGACGATGACATCCCCTACTCTGACTGGACGAGTTTTGCGGCGATGAATGGTGCCATCGGTTGCATAGGCAGAAGCAGAGGCAGAAAGGGTAGGATTTGGCAGAGTTTGCATGACCGTTGGAACCGTTTCCCGCTAAATATACAGAATCTTTAACAGTGCTGTTTCTCAGATTGCCATAGAAGGGGCATCTTTGCGGTAAGAACGGTTTAAATTAAACGCTGTAAAGCAATTTACACAGCAACAACCCCGCAAATGGTAGGGGCGGGTTTTGTTGATCAAGCTGGGCTGAGGGTAAAAGACTCTTGCGAAACCCACCCCTACATTAAAGATAATTAGCTAGCTTTGGCTTCTCGCGGTTTTGCCTTATTCACCTTGAGCTGACGGCCCATCCATTCGGCTCCGTCCAGTTCGGCGATCGCGGCATCCTCCTGGCTGTCTTCCTCCAGTTCCACAAAGGCAAAGCCCCGCATCCGTCCGGTTTCGCGATCCATCGGTAACGAGACGCGCTTAACGATGCCGTATTCTGCAAACACCTCGGTTAAGTCGTCAACGGTTGCCTGGTAAGACAAATTTCCAATGTAGATAGTCATGAGAATATTCGTGAACTGGGGGATAAACCAGGCTGGCAAGTCATTTTCAGGACTCTACCAACCTCTATCATGGGCTTATCACACCCGACTCTTCTAATTCTGAAACCATTGATACCAAAGGATTTACTCAATGGAAATAGACTGAGGGCCACTCTTCCCGTTTTGCACCGAAGTTGAAGCGGAGTATGCGGGCTTTCCAGCTTGATTATCTAACCAGCTTTTTACGGGGTCATCGGATAAATTGAGGCGAAGTAAGCCGGAACACAGCCCCCCCATAAAGGCAATCGGGTGCTGAAAAACTTCCCTCACAATAGGCATCAGTTCATCCATAAACATACCAGCCTTAATTTGTAATTTTGAGTGGATTGATCATGTATTCTTTCTGGTTTCTCTGGCGATTGTAGCGTAAGGAAATTGATGGTTATTGGTCATTTGTCCTCTGTCCTGGGCAAGTCGGTGTTCGGAGCGCCATTCATCTCAGTCAGTAAACCAAGGACGAAGGACAAAGGACGGATGACCAAAGATCTCTAGTTTCCTCGGGGAAAATGCTCGATTTGAGCATAACCGCTGAAGATCAGTTGTTGGCCCTGGGTTTCCAGGCGATTAATCCGCATCAGCACGCCGTCGAGATCGAATCGATCCAGATCCACCATGTTGTTGAGAATGTCGATGAAGGCGATCGTCAAGATTTCAGAAACTCCTCGGACATTTTCGGGTACGTGATCTGGCTCAAACTTAGCGCTTTGGAACACAATTCGCTTCCGCCGCTCAACGCCCAAGGTGGAACTGAGACTAATCGGCACCACTCCATTCGGCAGGTGAGCGTTGGCAAAGATCTTTAACTGATTTTCTGGCAACAGTTCCAAATGAACATCTGAAAAGGAAACAGGTTCGCCGCCTGACAGTTTTGCCAGATCAGGGGTATCGATATTCTGCAGGTGTTTTTTCACCAGTTCCGCTGTAAACGCCTGATTCAGGCCCGCTTCTGAGAGCACGACCTGAGCTACGGCCTGAGTCGGTTGCCGCAGACGAATAGCGCCACTCAAAACAGAGCCAAAGTCGATCGCAACCGCATCGGTTTCAAAGGACATTTCTTGTACCTGAAAATCCCGACGAATGACCAGATTCCGGCCACTCATCCGAAAGCTATCAATGCTGCCCTGCAAGAGTTTGCTGGACGGGTTGCAACGGATGGCAACCTCGACCGACTCACTTTCTGTAAACAAGTGTCGGATAGACTGACTAGCCACTTTGTTGAGCATCCGCTCCCCAAAGTCTGTGCCAGCAGTGTTTGCTGTGAAGCTGCCAAACATATCTGTGCTTTACCCAGAGTTGTCCCCCCTATTTTGTAACAAAACATGAAGATGTCGCAACATTAGCGTGATTGAACCTTCTGAGAAGGGAGGTAAACCCTGGCTTATATATTCTGAGTTTCGCGCCTGTTGAGTGTTGAACGCCTTTTTTATGTCATTCGCCTGCGACCCTTGCTATTATGGATAGGCTAGATTTTTGCGGATGTGGCGGAATTGGTAGACGCGCTAGATTTAGGTTCTAGTACCGCAAGGTGTGAAGGTTCAAGTCCTTTCATCCGCATTGTTGAGATAATGAAAATGATTCGCATCCTGATTGCTTTTCTGAGTGCTGTGATTGTCAGTTTTACAGGCTGGTCAACGGTGGCGATCGCGGCTGAAGCCTCAACGTCTCCTGTTGCTCCTCAGCCACCAGAGATCGAGCAACCTGGATCTGCTCTATCAAAAGGCGTTGGAGGCTACTAATCAGGGCAACTTTGCCACAGCAGAACAGTACTGGACGCAAATGCTGGAGCGGTTCCCCCAAAATCCCGCGGTCTGGAGTAACCGGGGAAATTCCAGGGTTAGTCAGCACAAGCTGGAATCGGCGATCGCAGACTACAACAAGGCGATCGAATTGTTACCGGAAGCTCCCGATCCTTACCTGAACCGGGGCACGGCGCTGGAAGGATTAGGCAAATGGGATGAGGCGATCGCAGACTATAACCACGTTTTAGAACTCGATCCGCAAGATCCGCTGGCCTACAACAATCGAGGGAATGCAAAAGCTGGCTTGGGCCAATGGGAAGCGGCGATCGCAGACTTTAAGCAGGCGATCGATCTCGCTCCTGATTACGCCTTCGCCCGCGCCAACTATGCTTTAGCGCTTTACCAGACCGGACAATCCGATGATGCACTTCGCACCATGTACAGCCTGGTTCGCAAGTACCCTAAGTTTGCCGATATGAGAGCTGCGCTGACAGCCGCTTTATGGGTAGACGGTAAGCAGGGCGAAGCTGAAAGCCAATGGGTCTCCGCGGTTGGGCTGGATTCTCGTTACAAGGATTTGAATTGGATCAAAAACGTGCGCCGTTGGCCTCCCAAAATGGTCGCTGCCATGGAGAAATTTTTGACCCTCAAGTCGTAGAAAAACCAAAAGTTTAGGGTGGAAAGCCTCGATTCTTTCCATCCCTATTGTTACAACTGATACTCCATTAGCTCACTATCGAGCTAAGAATGACGATTCACTTCCTGTTGTAGCCAAGAATCCACAGGTTGACCATCCTTACGCTGCAGTTCAATCTCCACGACCATCACTTCTCCTGAACCAGGGGGAGCAGGTTTTTGGTGAAATTGAATCGTGTAAGCATTCGGATCCTCATTCCGCTCCTTCAACCAATCCTGCACCTTCATTGTGGCAAACAAGGACTGACCTTGCTCGAACATACGAGTAATTTGCATCTGCAGGGTGTAGGGATTGAAACGGGGCATAGGAACCTCTGTAGTTAAGAGTTAAAAGTTGAGAGTGAAGAGTTGAGAAAAGTTAAGAGTGAAGAGTTAGAAGTGAAGTCTCTCCCAACTAAAATGTAGTAGACGAACACAAACTATCTTAATTCTTAACTCTTAACTCCTCAGGAGCCAATTCCAGCCAGGATATCCGCTGCGTGGGTTTCGGTATTAATTGCGGTATGAACCTGGCTGATTTTGCCGTCGGCTCCGATCACGTAGGTTACCCGTTGAGCGTAGGGAGTGCCATTGTAATCGCCCAGCACATCATAGGCTCTGGTAATCGTTCCATCGGTATCGGCCAGCAGTGGAAAGGGTAGGTTGAATTTGTTAGTGAATGCCTGGTGAGAGGCTTCGTCATCCATGCTCACCCCAAATACGGTAATCCCTTGGCTCAGGTATTGCTGGTAGTTGTCACGGAAGCTGCAGGCTTCTTTGGTGCAACCGGGAGTATCATCTTTGGGGTAGAAGTAGAGGACGACGGGTTTACCTGCGTAGTCAGATAGGGTAACGGTGTTGCCGTTCGTATCTTTGACGGTGAAGTTGGGGGCGGTATCGCCGACGGATAAAGGCATAGTGCAAATTCCCTTGGTTGCGAAACTATTACGGATTGTAATATTTAATGCGCTAGATATTGATGCACTTCCGTTAGAACCCGTTGGGCACCTTCGAAAGTGAGGCGCTGTAGAGCCTGTTCATAGGGGAGCCAGGTAAAGTTGCGGATTTCTTCAGGCTGGCAGGTTACTGCTTCTGACTGTACAAAGGCTGGATAGTACAGTACGGTTTTTTCAAACTTTTGGTGATTCCGGGTGAAGGTGTATTGTTCGGAGAGGGTAATTCCGTCAATCAGTGTGTAGTCAGTGATTCCAGTTTCTTCGACAAATTCCCGGCAGGCCGCCTGTACAGCCGATTCTCCTGGGTCAGCATGGCCTTTAGGAAAGCCCCAATGTCCGGCATGATGTTGAATCAGCAGAAACTGATAACTGCCGTTCTGGTTCAAAATTGGGACGATGCCAAACGCCTCATCCTTAGCGATCGATGAACCCGCCATGCTAAGTTGTCATGATCAATGGATATTGATGTTAGATCCGGTTAGGTGATCCTGCAACCTATCATGGCGAAATGTTACTGAATGATTAGGGCGAGGTGGCGATCGGTCGTTCACCAGTCAGAGTGACAGCTTCAATAAACGCTTCATGGTGAATTCGAAAGGAGCGCGAAAAAGAGAAAATTGTATCAGGAACTACTTTTTACCGACTGATCCGGTTGAGCAACCAGAGGGCACTGACAATTCCGGCAAACTGAGCCAGGATCACATTAATACTGGCCTGCACCACAAACGTATCAGCGGGTTGAATAAATCGGGAGGGATCCGTATTGACAAACCCGCCGATCCCCTGGCTGAGTGCCTTACCGACCAATAACCCAACGATCGTCTCAGCTCCCAGAATGGCCAACAGCATTCCCACCAGGCTGACCATTAACCCTAACCGAATCGATTGAATTGTGTCTGATTTCTTGGGGCGATCGGATTTACTGCCAGCTAACCGACGACCCACAACCACATAGCGGGTCAAGGCCCAGTACATATTGAACACCAGGATGCCAATCCCGACGATCGTCAGCAAACCGCCCACCCCCGTTCCTGGATTTGTACTCACTCCAGTGGGAGTCCGGCCTGCAGCGACCGCAAAGATCAAAGTAATGCCAGACACCACGGTTAAAACAAGCTGCGTCCAGAAGCTAATCCAGCCTGTGAGGCGAAAGGATTTGGCAATTTGCTGAATATTGGGTGGGGCATCGTCACGGGCGATCAGATTACGTATCATGTCTGGTCAGAACCTGGCTTAACAGTCACCTGGCTCCATCTTACAAAGTTGTCAGAGTAGGC
>JBBIQC010000295.1:0-6291 GCA_037442585.1 Oscillatoriales cyanobacterium bin_317 | reverse complement strand
GGTGGGGAGCTAGTTGTAGGATGTGTTAGGCGTTAGCCGTAACGCATCGCAGGGATTTTATCTTCGCAGACAGCCCTAATTGGGCTGATTCCCATTACTGAGCCGTCGCAAGTAGTCCCAACCGCGCTGGGGCCAGACGTGCGATCGTCCGGTTTTTTCGGCGATCCATTGAGCGACTTTGGGGCCAGACCACTCTCCACCATCCGCAGCAGGTTGCTGGAGCAGTTGTTGCAGTTCTTGTTGTTGCTCGATCGTCAGCAGCGATCGGGCGGAGACTTTGTGCTGGCAAGTACGAGATGGGATGGCTTCTGGGCCTTTCTGGTTGTACCGTCGAACAATTTCCTTAGCGTAATCATAATTCAGATCAACTGCCTGAGCCGCTCGCTTAATCGTCCAATTCTGGGCTACTAAATGCAGCAGTTGCCAGCGACGGGCTTCAGAAATGCTGGTCGCCTGACGATAGCGAACTTTTAATTCCTGAAGGGTGAGATGGGGATGTAGCTCGACTTTTGGTGGCATAACCACACGGGGAAATACCTTCCATTTATCGGCGGGGTTTGAGGCAACTCCGGATGAAATCTTGCAGGTCAGGTAAAAACTTCAACTTTAGCTGCACGCGATCGCCTTGACTCTCCTTCCCCTGCTCGTCGGTCTGTCGTTCATACTGGTTAATATGAAAAAGCAACGGAGAGGGGATGAGTTCCTTTCAGTTGCCTATTGATGAGTCAGGATGAGGAAGAGACTGTGGCGGATATTCAAAATTTGGCTACTCAGGCAAAAGACATCGCCGATCGCCTGGGAATTCACAAATTCGATGTGTATGGCGCGACGGTAGATGAAACCAGCGTCAAGGTTGACCAGGGAAAAGCCGATCAGGTCAAAGCCTCGAATCGTTCCAGTGTAACTGTGCGGGTCTGGAATGATCAGCAAACGATGGGCGTAACTTCCACAACGGATGTGGATCCTGCGGGTCTGGAATTGGCCTTGAAAACGGCCTATGAAGCAAGTTTCTTTGGGGTGAAGGAAAATGTACCGGATTTCAGCCCGGAAGCCACCGCTCCGATCGAACCCTCTACCAGCGAGGTTACGCCCCAGGTGCCCGTTTCTGACCTGCTGGAAAAATTGATTGCGGCTGAAAAAGATCTGATGGCGGTGCATCCGGCGATCGTCAGCGTGCCTTACAACGGTCTGGCACAACGGTGGAGCGATCGCTTCTACCTCAACAGTGCTGGTGCCCTGCGGCAAGAAACCCGCTCGACGGCCTCCATCTACCTCTATAGCAAGACTGAAGAAGCAGGCAAGAAACCCCGTAGTGCCGGAGCCTTTCGGGTGGCTCACGGCTTGCAGGATTTAGACATTGAAGGCTGCCTCAAGGAAACGGCAGACAAAACCATCAGTCATCTCAACTACGAAAAGATCCCTACAGGCAAATATCGGGTTGTCTTTTCCCCAGATGCCTTTCTCAGCTTACTGGGGGCATTTTCCAATCTATTTAATGCCCAGAGTGTGCTCGATCGCCAAAGCCTTTCCACTCCAGAATCTTTGGGCACCCAGATTGCCTCGCCCCTGCTCTCCGTGTGTGATGATGCCCGCCACCCGGAGAATGTTGCTGCCACTACTTTTGATGGCGAAGGTACACCCACCCGACTCACTCCCTTAATTACCGATGGCGTACTGACCAACTTTTTGCATAGTGCTGGCACGGCGCAACGGTTCAACACCCAACCCACAGGCCATGCCAATATCGGAGCCAAAGTCACTATCAGTCCCCATTTCTACCATGTCTTTCCAGGGGAAGCGCCTTCTCAAACCTATAGTCTGGATACGGCTGAAAATGTCGTGCTGGTGGATGATGTACATGCACTCCATGCCGGAGTCAAAGCTCTTCAGGGATCGTTTTCTCTTCCCTTTGACGGCTGGCTGGTCAACAAAGGGCAGCGTACCAGCATTGAATCGGCCACGATCGCAGGAGATTTTCTGGAACTGCTGAAATCCATCATTTACGTGGAACCGGAAGGCCATTTAACCCCCGCCGGAATTTGTCCCTATATCTGGGTAGAGGAGTTGTCTATCACTGGAGATTAATCGTGGGATGATGGGAGGATGAGAGGGTGGAATGGTTTAATTCTGCTTTGTTCTCGTCATCTCATCATCATTGTGTTTTTCATCAGTGTTATTTGATCATCCCGTCATCACTGCATGGCCAAAACATCCAGTGTCGATCGCGATCCTGTTGGGCAACTAAGTTGATCAGAGGATTGTTTGGGAATGGAGGGTGCGGTGGGAGCAACAGTGGAAGGTTTCACAGTTTCGCAAATCTGGGAAACGGTCATCAACCCCTTCTTTGATTTCACCGCAAATACCACTCCCGTGAAGCTTTTGAGAGTCGGTTGCTTCGAAGTCGCCGTAATCACAACACCTTGAGCCGGATTGGGCTTTGCAGTTAGTTTGTATCTGTAACTTTGGGTTTCTGGTAGAACGCTAGTTTTGAGAGATTGGATGGAAGTTGCAAATGTATCGTTTTCCATAAAGTAGGTCTTCTGATCAAACAGCATTGAACCGACTGCATCTTTCGCATCCAACTCGATAGGAGCTTTGGCAAGGATTTCAGGGTTTTTTGTAGAGGTGCAACCTACAGCCATTAAAGCGATCGCACTTAAAGAGGCAAGAACACTCAATCGACGCATATAGCCCTCCCACTGAACTGAATAGAACTTCATCCCTTTCTTTCATACCCTGCACCCCTTTGCTTACATACTACTCTAAAGGTTCAGTAGATTCCCGTAATTATCCTGCCGGTTCCCTCAAGATTCTGTGAAGATCAATTCACTACACCCCACACCCTACCCCCCATTTCCCAATCCCAGGGCTGTAGCGAATCCATCTGACAATAGCTGTAATTGGCGATCCTAAGGATTGAGGAAGTTCAAATAGTTGCCTGGTTTTGTCCGTAGGTCTGCGGGATCGCCCTCTAAAACAACTCTGCCCTGATCCAGCACGATCAGCCAGTCTGCCCGTTCCACAACTCGTGGGCGATGGCTGATTAAGATTGTCGTCATGCCTTGACGGTAGGCCAGCAACTCACTCAGCACGTCTGCCTCGCTGGCTGGATCCAGATTAGCAGTTGATTCATCCAGGATTAGCACAGGAGGATTGGTCAGCAGAGCACGAGCGATCGCTAACCGTTGCCGTTGGCCGCCGGAGAGGTTGGCTCCAAATTCTCCCAGGATTGTCTGATATTTTTCGGGAAGTCGGCTAATAAATTCATCGGCTCCGGCAATCTGGCTAACTCTGACCACATCCTCAAAGGTCACTCCGGGTGCTGCAAGTTGAAAGTTTTCCAGAATGGAACGGCTCCAGAAATGGGGTTCCTGGGGGATTAAGACAATCTGCTGACGCACACACTCCAGCGTCAAATCGGGCAGATTATAGGGGCCAATCCGAATATTGCCTGCCTGGAGAGGATACAGGCCAGCCAGCAATTTAGCCAGTGTGCTCTTGCCGCAGCCCGATCGCCCCACCAGCGCCACCACTCGACCTCCCGGAATGGTGAGGGAAAAGGACTCTAATAAATCGGCGCGTCCGGGATAGTGGAACGACAGTTGATGGCAGGTGATTGCGGCATCGGCAGGCAGAGAGACGGAGGGTTTGGTCGATTTGCCAGTTTGCTCCGATTCATGGTCGATCACTTCCGCTAACCGTTCGGATGCGGTTTTCACACGGGTAAACTCATCGACAAATTTCACAACTGTCGTGATCAAGGATGTGAAATTGGTATTAAAGCTAATAAACGCCAGCAATTGCCCGATCGACAGTTCTTTCCCAATCACCAGCGTGCTGCCAAACCAGAGCAAAATTACCCCCCCAATTCCCGACACCAAGCCGGAAAAAATATTGTTTGTAATGCCAATTTGATTCGTGCGGAAACTCAGATTCGCTAACCGCCCAAACCGACCTTGTAACTCTTCCCAGAGTTGCGGTACAGCGGTGGTGGTTTTAACGGTCAGTGCGCCCTTAAAGTTTTCCACCAGCACACCCTGATTTTCGGCATCTAACACCAGCAGGTCACGGGTTTTGCGTTGCAAGGTGGGCAGGAAGGCCACGGTCGAAATGGTCATTAAAATTGCCAGGAAAATTGCCAGTAAGGTGAGTTTCCAACTGAAGATCGCCATAAAGATGAGCGAAATCAGGGCAATGAACACCTGACTGGGCAGACTGACGATCACCTCAGCGACCAGTTGATTCAGGGATTCAATATCACGCAGTCGGCTGACAATTTCACCACTGCGATGAGTTTCGTAATAGGTGAGGGGCAGGTTGAGAATCGCCCGCCCAAATTCCATCACCAGACCCAGTTCTAATTTCTGAGCAAAGTAAGCGGTGAGATTAGCCTGCACCAGCCCTAAACCACTACTAAAGGAGTTGAGAATAATGACTGCGATCGCGAACGTATTCAGCAACCGCATATCTCCCCGCACCAAAATATCATCCGTGAGGATTTGAATCAGAAATGGGGTGGCAATCGAGAGAAAACCCAGTACGACGTTAATCAGCAAAATCTGCAACAGCAGGGTACGGGCTGCCCACATGCGGCGCAGAGAATTTTTTAAGACACCGGGGCGATCGCTGCTGCTCTCCTTTGAGAAGCGGGCCGCATCCGGATCCAGCAGCAACATTACCCAATCTGTCCACCCTTTGCGGAGTTCTTCCTCAGACAGATAGCGCAGCCCCACTGCCGGATCCATCACCACATACTGCTGCTTCTGCCGTCCATACAACACAACCCAGTGGGTGCCCTGCCAGTGAATGATCCCAGGCAACGGAGCTTCATTTAGCCGCTGCAAAACTTCTGGTGCCGCTCGCACACTCCGGGCATTGAACCCTAATGTATCGGCTCCCCGTTGCAATCCCAGCAGTGTGGTGCCCTGCTGTCCAGTTCCCACCGCCTCACGCAGACGATTCAGGGTTAAGGTCAGCCCGTGGTGCTTGGCGATCGCCCCCAGGCAAGCGGCTCCACAATCTGTTTCAGTGTGTTGAAGAAAAACGGCGTACTTCATGGATCCAACCTGATTGTCTATTGAGTTTAATTCACGTTCTCTGGGATGACATCCGTAAAAGAAAGACACCCAAATGAATGGGTGCCTTTCTGTAGACTTTAGTAGTGGGAGGAACTGAGGGCTGAGGAAGAATAATTCTCAGCACTCAGCGTTATTTCAACCGGAAACCAGAGCTTTATGAGAGACCCTGGTCAAGCGGTTTAGTAGTACCACCGTCTGCAACGGTAGCCACCATAGTATGCACGGGGAGCATAGTAGTACGCGCGGGGAGCATAGTAGTACGCGCGGGGAGCATAGTAGCCGCCGCCATAATAACCACGGCCATAATAACCGCCCCAGCAACCACCTTGAACGGTTTCGGATTGTTCTTGAGACAGATCGGTAAACAATTCAGATTTAGTGTTGGTGTCCATAGTCTAATTCTCCAAAAACTCCAGATGAGAACTAATGAGATAGACTTCTTGCCCTAATCAAAGGGTGAAGCTAAATACATTAACGACAGAAGAAAAAATCAATCAGGAAAACTTAAAAAACTCTCGTAACTTTCCAATTTAATCCGGCGAAACAGCTTTCTAGAAGGTTCTAAAGCGTTTACAAAAACCGTAGTAGAAGAGAAAGAGGTTTTCTAAGCTCCTGCCGAGTGGTTGAATATAAACAGACTTCACAACTATCCGTGCTTATCCGGACGGTTCCCCCTTTTTTTAGTTTTTTTTAGGAGTTGCCCCAGGATCCTGCCAGAAAAGTCAGTAAAGTTGCCCAAAAAATGCGGAATTGAGCAAATCTTGATAAAAATGGATCTATGGGTGTCTAATTCACTGACGAAGTATCCATGCTTGAACAACACAATCCCGATCGGCAAAATCCAACTCTGCAAAGTCCAGAGTTTTTGCAACCTTTTCAAGAAGATGATTTTCTACCTCCGATTAGTCGCTGGATGAGCGGTGGAGCAATGGCGCTGATGGGGGTGATGGCAGGTATGGTGGGGCTGGCGGCTGTTATGGAGTACAACGTCACAGTGCAAGCTCCAGCCAGTGTCCGACCTGCTGGCGATTTGAGTGTGGTACAGGCTCCACCAGGAGTGACGATCGGACGGATTGTAGTTCAAGAAAGCCAATCTGTCCGGAAAGGAGATGTCATTGCTGAGATTGGTGTGCCAGATCAAAATCGTCTGCTGGCCTTACGGACTCAGCGCAGCAACGTGCAACAGTACATTGACCAATATCAGGATCAGATG
>JBBIQC010000294.1:3643-6312 GCA_037442585.1 Oscillatoriales cyanobacterium bin_317 | reverse complement strand
GGCGATTTTGTTTTTATTCGTAAGACGATCGTTGGCCAACCGACTGCCGATATTCTTCAAACCCTGGTTCCTGAATGGATTACGGGCCTGGAAGGGAAACGGTTCATGCGCTGGGCCGATGGTGACTTGCGGTTTCCCCGTCCGATTCGCTGGCTGGTCGCCCTGCTGGATAGCGAGGTTTTGCCGATTGAACTGATGAACGGCTCTCAAGGCTGTAAGAGCGATCGTATTTCTCAGGGCCATCGTGTACTGCACCCGGAGCCAGTGATTATTCCCCATGCGGAGGAGTATGTCAGTGTGCTGGATGCGGCCTTTGTGCAGGTAGATAGAGCTAAGCGACAAAGCCTGATTCAGCAACAAATTGAAGCCAGTGCCGCTGAAGTGAGCGGTGTTGCCGTGATCAGTCCGGCTTTGTTGCAAGAAGTCACGAATCTGGTGGAATCGCCTTCTCCGGTGATTGGCAAGTTTGAGCCAGAATTTTTGGAATTGCCGTCGGAAGTGATCATCACAGAAATGGAAAGCCATCAGCGCTATTTTCCGGTGCTGAAACAGGCGAATTCCGATGAGTTACTGCCCTACTTTATTACTATCTCCAACGGCGATCCGGCGAAGGCCCAGATCATTGCCGAAGGAAACGAGCGCGTCATCCGGGCCAGATTATCCGATGGTAAGTTCTTTTTTGAAGCCGATCGCGCCGCTCCGTTAGAAAGCTATTTACCGAGATTAGAAACCGTTACCTTCCAGGCGGATCTGGGTTCCGTGAGAGCCAAGGTAGACCGGATTGGCCTGGTCGCCGATTTGATTGCCGATCAATTGAACATTAGAGGCAGCGATCGCGCTCACATTCAACGCGCTGCCTTCCTATGCAAAGCCGATCTGGTGACCCAAATGGTGGGTGAGTTTCCAGAGTTGCAAGGCATTATGGGCCAGAAATACGCGCTGGCGGGTGGCGAACCGGAAGCAGTTGCCAATGCCATTTTTGAGCATTACCAGCCGAGGGGAGCCAACGATCGCTTGCCTGCTTCTCTCACTGGACAGGTGGTGGGGATGGCCGATCGCCTGGATACCCTGGTCAGTATTTTTGGCCTGGGGATGATTCCCAGTGGTTCCTCTGATCCCTTTGCTCTGCGTCGGGCTGCCAATGCGATCGTCAATATTGCCTGGGCTGCAGATCTGCCTCTCAATCTGGCTCAATTACTGGATCAGGTAATTGCTAACTTCGAGCGATCGTTTGCCTCCGTCATGAAACTGTCGGTTGAAGACTTACGGCAACAGTTGCAAGACTTCTTCCTGCAACGCATTCGTACCTTATTGCAAGAAGACCGAGAAATTGATTATGACCTGGTAAACGCAGTGCTGGGAGACAACGATCCGGAGTACGCTCAACGAGCGCTGGTCGATCTGCTGGATGTGCGCGATCGTGCCCTGTTCCTTCAATCCATTCGCAACAACGGTACACTCGCTACCATTTATGAAACCGTGAATCGAGCCTCACGATTGGCGGCTCAGGGAACTTTAGCAACTACTCAACTGGATCCGGCTCAGGTTATCCAACCTAAATACTTTGAAAAATCCTCAGAAAAGGCGTTTTTTAAGGCATTAGGACAATTACATAATCAGATGCAGGGAGAGCAAGATTATCAAAAGCTCGTCGATGCTCTGGCTGAGATTGCCCCCACTGTCGCCAACTTCTTTGATGGGCCAGACAGTGTACTGGTGATGGATCCGAATCCCGACATTAAGCAAAATCGCTTGAACTTGCTGGGGGTTTTGCGAAACCATGCTCGACTGTTAGCGGACTTTGGAACGATCGTCAAAAGCTAGTCCAAAATCTAACATCCAAAATCCAAAATCGGATTACAGGCGGCAAGTCTGCACCCCTGAAACCGGACAGGTGCGGTCTTTAATGGCTGTTTTGCGTAGGTCAAGTTCGACCAATTGCTTCAGGGACTGCAGAGGCTTTGTATCCGTAACTGGGGTATTGTACAGATCCAGGTGGGTCAGCGTTGCGATCGCTCCCAGGGGACTGACATCCGTGACCTTGGTATTAAACAAGGCCAGTTTCTTTAAGTTGATGAGAGAACTGAGGGGATGAACATCGGCAATCGGGTTATTCCCAATAATTAGTTCGTTGAGATTTGTCAGAGTTTGCAACGGTGAGAGATCAGAAATTTGGTTTTCAAACAGAGCTAGTGATTCTAACCGAGTTAGAGAACTCAGGGGTTGAATGTCAGAAATTTGATTTTCAAACAAGAGTAAGGTTTTCAACTGTGTTAATGCAGCCAGTGGAGTTACATCCTTAATCTTATTGTCATAGAGAGAGAGCACCGTTAACTCCGTTAAACCCGCCAGGGGACTGACATCAGCGATCTGGTTGTTATACAGAGAAAGAGCTTGCAAGTTTTTGAGGGCGGCCAGGGGGCTGAGGTCGGAAATCTGATTGTTATAGAGCAGCAAACTGACTAAACCTGTCAATGATGCCAGCGGACTTAGATCAGAAATGCGGTTGGTGTCCAGGATCAGCGTTTGCAGATTGACGAGGGGAGCCAGCGGCTGCAAATCAGAAATCATATTGGTGTCTAGAGCCAGCCAGGTGAGATTGGTCAGGTTTGCTAAGGGACTCAGATCAGAAATTTGATTGTTGCTGAGCACCAGCACTTGCAAATTTT
>JBBIQC010000294.1:0-3633 GCA_037442585.1 Oscillatoriales cyanobacterium bin_317 | reverse complement strand
AGGTCGGAAATCTGGCTCCCTGCCAAAATTAAGGCGGTCTGTTCAGCCAAAGTTTTTTCTGCCTGCTGGCAATCGCCTGTCCCAGAAATGCGTAGAAGTACATTTACAGTGTGTTTTGTGGCTGGCTCCAGGGAAGTCTGAGCAGAACACCATGCGGCAAAAGTCTTGCTTTCAGCAGATGGAGGAGATGCAGCCAGGGCTGAAAGTGAACAAAGTGGCATCGTCAAGACTGCGATCGTCCCTAACACCAGGCCCTTCGTTGTTCTGATTAATCTTGCTGCTTCAGCCATGCTGCCCCCTGAAGTACTTACAGGTTTAATCGCTATCTTATCCAAAGAATCAGGAGAAAGTTGCCAAAGTCTATGAACATGATTGATGTATCTCTAGACTTCTTGCGGATGAAGTTGAGCGATCGCAATTCCATAAAAATTGAATGATTAATATAGACATTAATCAATTCGCAAGCTGAATTCAGTTCAAGCAATTGGTTTGGATTGATGGCTATCTGCAATCTTTATCAATGGCAACTGCGAAATTATAGGGTTAATTTGATGGCTAACCTCGAAGTCATCCAAACACCTCAATATTCACTTATAGATTGTATTGAAGATTCATCTAATAACAAACTGGATAAACCAATTGTTTTTTCGAACAACCCTGTAAACTTACTTATTAAGCAAAGATGAAATTCCGGTTCTCAACCAATCCGGTTGCAGGAATTCTCTTAAATGTTTTCCCCAGTCCTAAGAAATTGACTTATTTGTCACCCTTTATTCGGTAGAAATCAGTCAGTTTTTAGTTCTTAAACCAAGGTCAGCTAGCAAACGTTGTTTTCTTACAAGAGAAACTACGGTTCTGGACTTGGACAAGGTTTGAATTCAAGGGTTGAAACTACTCAATCCTAATACTTGTTTTGCAGTTCCCTCACTTATTTGGACGGGTACAGGAGGTTTTATGTCTGAATTTTCTAGGCTAACTCGCCGCAGATTTATTGCTACGGCTGGCATATCAGCGGCCAGTGCTGTATTCCTGAAGGGATGTTTGGGAAATCCTCCCAGTGATACCGCAACCAACAGTCAAAGTCCCGCTGCGGCTCCAGCGGTGAATGTCAATTCGGCGGATGCACCGGAAGTTACAACGGTGAAATTGGGTTTTTTACCTATTGTTGAATCTGCTCCGTTAATCATTGCCAAGGAAAAAGGCTTTTTTGCGAAATACGGCTTGACGGGTGCTGAAATTTCTAAACAATCCAACTGGGCTTCGGCACGGGACAACATTGTCAATGGTGCAGCGGCTGGCGGCATCGACGGGGGGCAATGGCAGATGCCCATGCCACACCTGATTACGGAGGGGTTGATTACCAATGGAAGAAAGACCCCCATGTATGTGCTGGCTCAGTTGAATACCCAGGGCAATGGGATTGCGATCGCGGGCAGTCTGAAAGGCGAAGGCATCAGTCTGAAGATTAAAGATCCTGACTTCATCAAGAGTTTCGAGAAGACAAAAGGGCGTAAGTTCAAAGCCGCCTTCACCTTCCCCAACGCCAATCAGGATTTCTGGATCCGCTACTGGCTCGCTGCCAACGGCATTGACCCCGATAAGGATATTGATTTGCTGGCGGTGCCTCCCTCTGAAACCGTACAGGGCATGAAAACAGGCTCAATGGATGCTTTCAGTACGGGTGACCCCTGGCCTTATCGGATTGTGGCCGACAATATTGGTTTCCTGAGTGCGTTAACGGAGCAGATCTGGAGAGCGCACCCAGAGGAATACCTGGCAATCCGGGCAGACTGGGTAGACAAGAATCCTAAAGCGACGAAAGCCATTTTGAAAGCGCTGATGGAAGCTCAGCAATGGTGTGACCAACCGGAGAACCGGAAAGAACTGGTCACGATTGTTTCGGGTCGCAACTACTTCAATGTCCCTGCCAATGTGTTAACTCCACCCTTTGCAGGCAAGTATGCCATGGGAGATGGACAGCCCGACGTGAATGACTTTAAAGCGGGGCCGCTGTATTGGAATGATGGCGTGGGCAATGTGTCTTACCCCTACAAGAGCCACGATTTGTGGTTCCTCACCGAAACCATCCGTTGGGGCTTCCACAATGGAGCCATTAAGGATGTTGACACGGCGAAGAAGTTAGTGGACAAGGTGAATCGTGAGGATCTGTGGCGAGAAGCCGCCAAGGAAGCCGGAATTGCTGCCGCAGATATTCCCAAGTCCACCTCACGGGGCGTTGAAAAATTCTTTGATGGCGTGAAGTTTGATCCAGAGAAGCCAGAGGCTTACCTGGCCAGTTTGAAGATTAAGAAAGCTTAATCTTTTCATCAAATTCAAATGGGATAGGGACGTTGCAGCGCCCCCATCCCCCATCGGCACAGTGCGAACGGCCCTGACTTAGGGACAGAGGGCGAACGCAACCCGATACCGAACATCACAATTCTTGCACTTCTTGACTTTAAAAGGATATCTCAATGGTTGCAAATGCAGGAACCCGGAGCAACGGGATGAATTTTTCGGAGTCGCTGCGATCGTTCTGGAAAAAGAGAGGCCAGGATATTATCCTCCCCATTATCGGCATTCTAGGATTTCTGGCGATCTGGCAGTTTGCCTCAATGACCGGCTTAACGAAACTGCCTCCTCCCACCTCCCTATTCACGGATGAGAATACCCGCGTACTATTACTCTACCCCTTCATGGATCGGGGTGGATTGGATAAAGGGCTTTTCTGGCAAACCTGGGCCAGTTTGCAACGAGTCGCACTGGGCTACACGGCTGCAGCGATTGTCGGGATTGGTATGGGAATTCTGGTAGGAACCCAACCGTTAGTGAATAAAGCGCTGGATCCACTTTTCCAATTCCTGCGCATGATTGCGCCTTTGGCGTGGGTACCCATCACCCTGATTGCTTTACCCAACGTGCAAACGGCGGCAATTTTCGTGATTTTCATTACCGCAATATGGCCGATCCTGATTAATACCACTGTGGGTGTGCAACAAATTCCCCAGGACTATAAGAATGTGGCCCGCGTGCTGCAAATTTCTCCTCGGAAATACTTCTTCAAGATTTTGATTCCTTCCGCGCTGCCTTACATCTTTACCGGATTACGGATTGCGATCGGTCTCGCCTGGTTAGCCATTATCGCCGCAGAAATCGTCATGTCTGGTGTGGTGGGGATTGGCTTCTTCATCTGGAGTGCTTATCAAAACAACTACGTGAGTGAAGTAATTCTGGCGGTGGTCTACATCGGTGCGGTGGGTCTGTTGCTCGATCGCCTGATGGCTTATCTGCAGCACAAGATCCTGCCCCCTGAAACCCGATAGGCAAAAACCGTACAGCACAGACAGAAGGATGAAGGACTATGACATCGTTTGTATCGGTTGATCAGGTCGATAAGGTATTCCCCCTGGCAGGTGGCAACGAGTATGTTGCCCTGAAGGGAATCAATTTAGACATCAAGAAGGGCGAATTCATTTCCCTGATTGGCCACTCAGGATGCGGTAAATCCACTTTGTTAAATATGATTGCCGGTCTGGATTTGCCAACGGATGGAGTTGTGTTGCTGGATGGACAAAACATCAAGCGTCCCGGCCCAGACAAGATGGTGGTGTTCCAGAACTACTCGCTGCTGCC
>JBBIQC010000293.1:0-6325 GCA_037442585.1 Oscillatoriales cyanobacterium bin_317 | reverse complement strand
GATCTGCCTCACTCCAACTGCTTCGATTCCGACTTTTTCAGCAAGCCCTAAATAGCGCTAACAAAAGGAGACAAAAGGCAATAGCTAAAGTGCTTCTTCTGCCCTGTTGTGGTTTGGGTGGAGTACGAGTACTGCTTTTTAAGCATATGCAGCATATGCAAGCATCTGATTGATTAATACCGATTATGACCAAAAACATTAATTTCAAGGGAGGAGACGGATATGTCCAAGAAGAACGTGATGGTTGAAGTTCTTCAGAGTGCGGCCATTGCTGATCTCGCTGCCAGCAGTATGATGGGGATGCCAATGGCTTTAACGGTCAATGAGGTTGTTCCTCAACTTCCTGGTCTGCAAATCGATCCTACGTTTGCTCCAGTCGCCATTCCTACCGTAGAGTTTCCAGGGCTGGCAGCAACTCCAGCATCTGGTCTCGCTACTCTTGCCGATCTAGATAGCCCTACCTATACGTCCTACATTGTGCGG
Organism: Oscillatoriales cyanobacterium bin_317; assembly: GCA_037442585.1. Lineage (GTDB taxonomy): Bacteria > Cyanobacteriota > Cyanobacteriia > Leptolyngbyales > Leptolyngbyaceae > Leptodesmis. The sequence goes on along the minus strand of JBBIQC010000293.1, from coordinate 5,842 downwards.
GGTCAGGTTGAGGAACGAGATATAGATAATCTGGTCAATGCTGCCCAGGGCAACAGTCAGATCGTGGGTGTCTATGCGGATCCCACAATCGAGGTTTGCCCAATTTGTCCGGGAGATCCTGCTAAAGGCTCTGCCACAGATGTCGAAAGGTTGCTTTGTGTAGAGCGATTGCGACAGGCAGGCATGGATGGTCGGGGAGTCTTGGTGGCGATCGTGGATACTGGCATTAACCTTGCTTATCTCAATGCCCATGGTAAGTCTCCTAGCCTGGACGCAGCACGCAGCTGGCGACCAGCGACTGCACCAGCGGTTGCCCCTGGAGCATGGCCCGTGAATCATGGAACGATGTGTGCCTTTGATGTCTGTATTGCTGCTCCTCGCTGTACCTTACTGGATATTGCACTGCTGCAGTCACGGCAGCCCGGTGGCTCGATTATGGAAGGACTCCTGAGCGATGCGGTATTGGCCTATCGGCACTTACTAAATGTGATGATTGCCCCCAAACGGCCTGGCGAATCTCGTTCTCTGGTTGTCAATAACAGTTGGGGGATGTTTCATCCGAGTTGGGATTTTCCAGTCGGGCACCCCGGTAACTACAGTGATAACCCTAACCATCCCTTCAGCCGGATTGTGGCTACATTAGAACGGGCTGGAGCAGACATTCTATTTGCGGCTGGTAACTGCGGGAAGGATTGTCCAGATGGACGTTGCCGCGGAGTAACCACTAATGCGATTTACGGAGCAAACGGACATCCCCAGGTGCTCTGTGTGGCTGGTGTAGATGTTACAGGTCAGCGGGTTGGCTACTCTACTATTGGCCCTGGTCGGCTGACTAGGCAGAAACCTGATATTTCTGGTTTCACTCACTTCCAAGGCTCTGGAGTCTATCCAGCTGATGGTGGTACCTCAGCCGCTACTCCTGTAGTTGCTGGTGTGATTGCTGCTGTGCGATCGCGACGGCCTTACAACCCAACGTTGATTTTCTCTTATCCGGGCGCTATTCGCAACTTGGTGCGTTCTACCGCTTTGGATCGGGGCGTGGCTGGATACGATTATGAGTATGGCTACGGTATTATCAATGGTTGTCGTCTCAGTCAAATTGTACCGATCTCATCATCGGAATCGACCTATGAGGAACTGCTTACTGCTATGACTGCTTCGATAGGAAGTGAGCCAACTGTGGTGCTTTCTGAAGAAGAGATCAATCATCCTGATGCGGCCTCTTCAACAAACTGTGGCTGTGCTGAATAGTCATCAAGTTAGCTGAGTACAATGGAACTTACAGCTAACAAAACTAGTCGTGAGGGTGACCTTAGCTGGAGTCGGTTAAGGTCACCTGGCAAGCCCCATCCTATACCGATATTGAGGTGACAACCATGGCCAAGGTGATGATGACCATTCAAAGCCAAGATAGCCCGCCCCAATTACAGGACGTGCAGTTAAAGTACGGCCTTGCAGATGATGAAATTGATGCTCAATTCGGTGTAGTTGAGATTGATCCGGCGGATGGCACTTATGCCATCCTTGTTGAAGAAACTGCTGCTGCCAAGATCTCCAATAATGAAAATTGGAAAGTGCAAGGTCCCTACTCTAATCCGAAGATTGCCCCATTCGGTCCTCCACAAGCTGAAGAGTGAGTTGGTTGTAACGACCGCAGGCATCTGCCTGTTAATGATAGGGGTAATTGTTAGTTGGGGGGAGTGTCTATCTGGCTATAGTACTGACGTACGCAATCAGTGCAGAGCTTTATTGCAACGGCTGTCCTGGGTTCTGGATGCATTACCGTAACCAATCTTGTGATTCTGGCGATCGCGGTTTGGCAACCAGATTTGTGTACCCTGATGCAATCACGATGCCTGTGGTTATGCAGTTCAGAATGCCCTTGCGCTTAAGAAATTACTGGCGATCGCCTAATATGCTAGGGTGAAATACCACCTAAGATTCTGCGATGGTGAGATTATGGTTCAACTCCAACCGTCCTCCCAAACTGAAATTTGTTATCCAGAGAGCGATGGTAAACCGATGGCCGATAATACCCAGCAATTTCGCTGGATCGTCACGATCAAGGAAAATCTGGAATGGCTCTTTGCTAGGGATCCAATGGTTTTTGTTGCAGGAGACTTGCTGTGGTATCCGGTGGAAGGGGATAACAAAACCACACAGGCTCCCGACGTAATGGTGGTATTTGGTAGACCCAAGGGCGATCGCGGTTCCTATCAACAATGGCAAGAAGACAATATTTCCCCCCAAGTCGTATTTGAAATTTTGTCTCCCAGCAATACACGGGCGGAGATGAACCGTAAATTACTGTTTTATGACCGCTACGGGGTTGAAGAATATTACTTGTATGACCCTGAACGACAGGAATTAAGTGGTTGGTTGAAACAGGATAGGTTTTTAGAGGTGATTGAGCCGATCGACCAGTGGGTCAGCCCCAGACTGCAAATTCGTTTTGACCTGTCCCAACCAGAATTACGCATTTATCGACCTGATGGTGCGCCTTTTCTGACCTACACTGAAATTGCTGCACGAGCTGAACAAGCAGAAGAACGGGCCGAGCAAGCAGAAGAACGGGCCAACAGACTGGCAGAACAGTTGAAGGCGCTAGGAGTTGACCCCAATCAGGTTTAGGAAGCGGATTATAGCTATGACCAGTCTCATGACCAGTTGATGGCTATGTTCACTGGGAAGCTATCCAGTTGTGGTTGAGCAAAGCGGCGAGATTATTGCCTTCTGATTCGCCTGCTGCAGATAAAGAACAAGCAGCAAAGGAAGCTGTACCATTGTGGCTTACATTTCCCAAACGACAGGTTCACCCTGTTGCATCTCACCCACCAGCACCACCTGCGCTGCTCCGACAAATAGACCACTATCGACGACTCCGGGAATGGTATTGAGGGTGCGGTTTAATTCCCCTGGATCGTCAATGCGATCGAATTTTACATCCAGCACCATATTGCCCTGATCGGTAATCACTGGCCCATCTTTGTTGCTGGTGGCCATACGGATTTCCGGTTTTCCTCCCAGCTTTTGAATTGCCCGCATGGCAGGAGTCACCGCAAACGGTAATACCTCGACCGGAACCGGGACAGCGCCCAGATGATCCACCACTTTGGAGCGATCGACCACCACGATAAACACATCTGCCAGGGAATCCACCACTTTTTCCTGGGTATGAGCCGCACCTCCTCCTTTAATCAGGTTCTTGTGGGGATCCACAGCATCGGCTCCATCGATCGCGATATCAATATGATCGACATCATCTAAGGTGGTCAGCGGTATCCCGTAACGTCTGGCCAGAGCCGCCGCCTGATAGGAGGTGGGAATTCCGCGAATATTGCTTAAGGCTCCCGATCGCAAAAATTCACCCAGATCCTGAATGGCAAAAGCTGTGGTAGATCCTGTCCCCAACCCCACGATCGCACCTGACTTGACTCGACAGGCTGCGGCTTTACCCACGGCTTGTTTGACGACTGTGACGGAATTCGATTCCGAGGATAGGGACACCATCAGCCTCCTCCTCCCGTCGCTTTGGGAGTGACAAACCAGAAAGGCCCGGTTTCGGTACAGAGATCATCCTGATCGGTTTCATACACCAACAGGCCATCCTCCCGATCCAACACCAAGGCTTCTCCTAACCGCACAAAGGAGATAAATGGAGCCAGATAGTGAGCCGGACGAGCATCCGTGCAACTGGGCAATACGGCTTCCATATAGAATTCGTACCCTACATCCTCAACACTTTCGTAATAGCGGATCGAGAGATCCTGGATGTCCTTTCCTGGAAAGCGGTTTTGGATGGCTTGCTGTAAGCGCTCCGGAAGAGTTTGAGTAGGAGACAGTAACACTCCAGATTTCATCGTTTGCTCCTCCACAATAGGATTTCAACCCAACTTACCCCTGCCCCAGGCAGGTTCATAGTGTGGGTACTCAGACCATTCAGAAAACTGACCCACACTCTAACTTTAGAAGAATCTTGTGAGGAAATTGTGAGGATATCATTTGTAATAATATGTTATTTGACTGACTAATTGATTGTTTCCGTAGAGTATCCTTAGGGTAGAAGGGATTGTCGAAATTGTTAAAAGGCAATTCAGGGATTAACGTGCTTAGAGTCATCTCCTGTGGCGGCTCTATCCAGGTCACAGTTTAGGCATCTAAAGAATTCATCTACCTGCTTTTACAAATTTGATTCTTCCCTGATCTGATAAAGCACGGGGAAAAAGATATGAAAAAGGCCATTGCCAGCACGATTCTAGCCGGAGTGATAAGTCTCATCAATCCCGCAGTGGTAGTTTGCAGCTTGCTTCCAGTTTCCCCCCATCTGGATAGCGCGATCGCTCAAACTGATGAAACGGTTGAACTTCCTCCTCCCGTTGCTGAGGGACTAGCTCTCTACAAAGCTGGGAAGGTTGAAGCTGCTTTTAACCTATGGCTAGATAATATGATTGCTCTTTTTAAGAGTGTTCCCGTAGAATCTGAACAAGAGATAGCGAAAAAAGAATTAGCAATCAGAATGCTTGGCCAATATCGTACTAATTTGCCTACAATAGCGACTTTATTAAGCAGCCAACATGGAGCGTGTAAGGGGTATAAAATTATTAAGATAGTCAAACTAGATGAAAACACTCAAAACATCTATCTGGAAAGCTTGCATCAAAAAGGATCTATATTCATGAAGTTTACCACTTTAAGAACTGAAAAAGGTTGGGCAATATTCAGCTTTAGTTTCAGTCCAGATATTGAAGATATCTTCAAATAAACCTGATTCAAGTCTGGAGTTTTAGTTTCTCTATGGGCAATGATCGTTTGATAGCGGATTTGATTTGGATCAGGCTCAGTCAGTGATCCAGGGAGTAGTTTGAAGGAGTCATAATGGACTGGAAACCGATTGAAAAAGCAAAGAGAGCGGGCGGTAGAACAGAATTTGTTGGATTATAGGAAAGTTCGGCAAGCCTTCTCCCGATCAGTCATTGAGACTTGGGGAGACTCGGTTATCAGCCAAACCAGCCAACCCTTTATGGAAAAACTCCTTATACAAAAAGCAACATTTAGCAACCTTGAGTAATCTGGAATTAATCTCAGATCGATTGACACGATCCGGCACTTATGTGACGATTTAAATAGTTATTGAGGATTTTTCTCAATAGTCGCCTGACCTCCCCTGCCACCAGACCACGATCGCGGAGGGCTGTTGGGATAGCTGTTTATTTTCTGCCTCTCCTGGAGAGATTAATTCCTGATGTCTAAAATCAACCACCTTGCTGCCCTAAAACCCGGACACACCGGCATCATTACCAGCCTCGATACATCCCCCGGTTTGCACCAGCGGCTGCTGGCATTGGGCTTTCGTCAGGGGCGACAGGTGCAGATGTTGCGGCGATCGTGGTTGTCAGGCCCGGTGCATGTGCGTGTAGGAACTACGGAAGTGATGATGCGACGGCAAGATGCTCAGAGCATTGCGATCGCGCCTTTAGCGGTTGGAGAATAACGGTGAAACGCATAGCTGTCTTAGGAATGCCCAACACGGGTAAGTCCACATTTTTTAATCGCTTTACGGGAGCAACCGCCAGTATAGGCAACTGGGCAGGAATTACTGTGGATTTGATGATGGCCAATCTCACCCTGGCAGGTATTCCTACCGAAGTGATTGATTTACCGGGAATCTACGATCTACGTGGCTTTTCTCAAGATGAGATCGTGGTGCAAACTTTTCTGGAATCAACCCCCCTGCACTTAGTGATCATTATTCTGAATACCGCCCAACTCGATCGCCAACTCAGTCTGGCGTTGCAAATTAAACACCTGCAATTGCCGGCCGTGTTGTTGCTGAATATGGCCG
>JBBIQC010000292.1:0-6333 GCA_037442585.1 Oscillatoriales cyanobacterium bin_317 | reverse complement strand
AACATCGCCTCTACAGATGACGCGATCGCCTACCTGGACATTGGTGAAGCCTACTTCAAAGGGGATTGGCAGGTTGCTCTGAATGCCTACTGGAGTCCACTGTATTCCTGGCTGCTTGGTCTGGCGCTAACTCTGATTAAACCGCCCCCTCCGTGGGAGTTTTTTGTCGTCAAACTTGTCAATTTCTTGATGTGCCTTTTTGCCCTAGTCAGTTTTGAATTCTTGCTCCGTCAATTCATCCACTTCTATAACAAAAAATCTGCAAGTATTTCCCAGCGGTATCTTCAAATTCCGGAGTGGGTGTGGCTGATGACGGGATATACCCTGTTTCTCTGGTCTACGCTGCGATGGACACCGCTCTACAGCGACACTCCCGATCTGTGTACAGCCGCGCTGATCTATCTGGCGGCGGGACTCCTGTTGCGATTACAAATTGGTTCACCGACGTGGACAGGGTTCATTGCTCTGGGAGTCATATTGGGGTTGGCCTTCCTCTCCAAGACGGTGATGTTTCCCCTGGCTTTTGTTTTCTTAGCCGTGAGTGCCTGTTCGATCGACAGTTTCCAGCGATCGTTACCCCGTGTACTGGCCGCTCTGCTTGCTTTTATTTTGGTATCTGCGCCATTTATTGCCGCCATTTCCCTGACAAAAGGCCACTTGACCATCGGCGAAAGTGGGAAGTTAAATTACGCCTGGTTTGTCACTCGCCATGTGCAACCGTTTAGATACTGGTTGGGCGATGATCCGAGGGTTGGCACTCCTGACCATCCTCCCAGACAGATTGTAGATGAGCCTCCTGTGTTTGAATTTGCCACTCCGATCGGAGGAACTTATCCGCTCTGGCATGATCCCTCCTACTGGTATGAAGGACTGCGCTTCAAATTCAGTCCTAAAGCTCAACTCAGAGTTTTGCTGAACAATCTATTTTTTTATTACGATCTGTTTCTGGGAATTTTACTGTTTAGCTATTTGATTTTGCTTCTTTTCAATGGCAAATGGCGATCTTCTATCAACAGTTTGATGAGTAATTGGGTCTTATTAATTCCCGCGATCGCTGGCTTAGGGGTTTATGCCATTGGAGTTGATTTACCTGCCACCAATGTTAATCATTTTTTGCTGGGAACGCGCTACATTGCTCCTTTCATTGTCCTACTGTTGGTAGGAGTGTTTTCCAGTGTGCAGTTACCCAATACCCAGGGGGCTAAAAAGTTAATTGCAGCGATGGCCCTGGCTACTCTGATTGTCACCATTAATCTGTTGGCCTGGGTGTTTAAGGATGCTTTAGAGTCAAAACTCAACGCCATGCAACGACCGCTGCAATGGGAAGTTACAACTCATTTAAACCAGTTAGGCATTCAATCGGGCGATAAAGTTGCCATTCTGGGTGCTTATCAATTCCCCAGCCATCACTGGGCCAGATTAGCACGGGTGAAGATTGTTGTGGAAGTTTTAGATGATGTCAGGTATTGGAAAAGTGATGCAACGCTGAGAGCCAGAGCGATGGACACGATCGCAAAAACTGGAGTAGTAGCGATTGTGCAAAGACCCGGAATAGAGTTACCCGATTCTGCTCTGAAACTCGGTTGGCAAAAACTGGGAACCACACAGTACTACGCTTACATTTTTGGTAGAGACGTGAAGCGATAAGGATCGGTCTGGGGGCTTTGAAAGGGTGAGCGATCGCACGCTATCCATTTGGTAGGATGGCAACAGGGGCCATTATCTTTTAGGGAGACGAAACTTTGGTGCGATCGCAAGTCCCGTTCAAGGTGTTTATCACTCGTGCGTTGCCAACGACTCTGGAAACTCTGCACCAAATTGCTGAGGTAGATGTATGGCCAGAACGTCAGCCTCCTCCCTACAATGTGTTGCGGCAACAGGTTCAGCGCATTGATGGATTATTGTGTTTGCTGACGGATCCGATTGATCAGGCGTTGATTGCAGCGGCTCCTACCCTCAAGGTGATCAGTCAGATGGCGGTGGGCTACGACAATATCGATGTGGCAACTGCAACCGCTCATCGCATCCCGGTTGGGCATACTCCGGGGGTGTTAACAGATGCCACAGCCGATCTCACCTGGGCGTTATTGATGGCAGCGGCGCGGCGAGTGGTGGAGGGCGATCGCTTCACCCGGTCGGGTCAGTGGCAAACCTGGGAACCAGATTTACTGCTAGGGCCAGATATTGCTGGGGCGACGTTGGGCATTGTGGGATTTGGTCGAATTGGGCAGGCCGTTGCCCGACGCGCATTGGGGTTTGGGATGCGAGTGCTGTATACCAACCGTCATCCCTTTCCCACCAATCTGGAACAGTCACTGAATGCGACTCGTGTTTCTTTTGAGCAACTTCTGCAGGAATCAGACTTTGTTTCGATCCACACGCCCCTCTCGCCAGAAACCTATCATCTATTCCAGGCTCCCCAGTTTGCCCAGATGAAGCGATCGGCCATTCTGATCAATACAGCTCGTGGCCCCATCGTGGATCCTGCAGCATTACATCAGGCGTTGAGTACGGGGCAAATTGCGGGTGCGGCCCTGGATGTCACGGATCCCGAACCGATCGCACTGGATAGCCCGTTGTTGACTTTGGAGAATCTGATCATTACACCCCATATTGGCAGTGCCAGTGTGCAAACCCGTAAAACTATGGCGGATATGGCGATCGCCAATCTGATCGCAGGACTGCAGGGGGATCGGCTTCCCTATTGCGTCAATCCAGAAGTGTATTCTTAGCAATCTATGAAACCAGGTCGGGAAGAGGTGCTGGTGGCCTACTGACAAGGCTAGCTTTCACCAGAGGGACGGATTCAAGAACTAGTGAAGCATTGCAGGTTCAGTAGCCCAGCGACCCATTGCATTGCCGATTACCGCTAATTCTTGCATCAGCAGATCGAAGCGATCAGGTGTGAGGGACTGCGGCCCATCCGATAGGGCTTTTTTGGGATTGGGATGAACTTCAATCATCAGAGAATCTGCACCTGCGGCAATAGAGGCGGCGGCCATCGAGGGCACGTATTCCCATTTGCCGGTTCCGTGGCTGGGATCAATCATGATCGGCAGGTGAGTCAACTGGCGGAGTACCGGAATTGCCGCCAGATCCAGGGTGTTGCGAGTGTACTTGCTATCGAAGGTACGAATTCCTCGTTCACAGAGAATCACATTCGGGTTGCCTGCGGCCAGGATGTACTCTGCGGCCATTAGCCATTCTTCGATCGTGGCTGACATCCCGCGTTTCAACAGAATGGGTTTGTCCTGTGCACCGACTTTTTTCAGCAGGGAAAAATTCTGCATATTCCGGGCACCAATCTGAATCACATCTGCCACTTCTGCCAGCGGCTCCAGGTCGGCAGCATCCATTAGTTCTGTAATGATCCCCAGGCCACTCTCTTGCCGCGCTCTTGCCAGCAGTCCCAGGGCACTTTCTCCATGTCCCTGAAACGCATAGGGAGAGGTGCGCGGCTTGAAAGCTCCTCCCCGGAGAAACTTTGCTCCTGCTGCTTTCACCCGTTGGGCCGTTTCCACAATCATGGCCTCGTTTTCCACCGAACAAGGGCCTGCCACAACCACGATCGAATGATGTTCACCAAAGTAGACGGGGCCATTGGGGGTGGGAACTATGACCTCACTGGGTTCCCCGTGCCGATACTCCCGACTGGCCCGCTTATAAGGCTTCTCAACCCGCAGCACTTCTTCAATCCAGGGACTGGCTTCCTGAATTTGCAGCGGATCCAGGTCAACCGTTTCCCCAACCAGACCAATCACGACCTTATGCTTGCCAACAATCTTTTCCGGGCTAAGCCCCCAACTGGCAAACTCTTCCGTCAGACGAGTCACTTCAGCTTCGGGCGAACCCACTTTCATGACGACAATCATGCTGCTTATCCTTAATGATGGGTGAGTAGAGAAGGATGAATCGAGTGTCTATCAACGGAAGATTCAATTTTTCTGTTTGGCAGTTCGCCAGGATTCCACAGTCCGGCCAAAATTGACACGAAACTCGCTCCAGCCCAGCCAGCTTCCCAGGCGATCTTCGTCCCAGGAGGCGGACAGGGCACCGTAGCTGAGGCCCAAAACTCCCAGCCCAAAACAACCCAGACTGACCAGAAAGACAACGACCGTCGGCAACTTAAAGAGGTGCTGGCTGACGATGATGTAGCTAACCACAAACGTCAACATTCCCATTGCTGTGGGGATGCCACAAAAGAAGGCCATACGACGGGTCATCCGTTTGGTGATGACTTCGGGAATACCCGTTGCCGCTTTCTGAGTGGCACCTTTCTCAGCAGTTGTACCTTTCCCCTTAGACCCATCCGGCTTGGCTGATTGTCCAGCATTATCTTTGCTGGAAGCCGCCGCCGGAGCAGCTTTTTTGGGAGTTTTTTTGCGATTTTGGGCAGGCTCAAAGGGAAGCCGCGACTTTTCCTCAGAAGTGCTCTCCTTGGAAAAGCCTTTGGTATCACTTCTGGGGCTATTGCCTTGCTTGCTGTTGCCTTTAGCCTGCCGGGAGTCCGATGCCATAGTGTGCCGTTCCTGAATTAACCGCGAATTCCCAATCTACCGATCAAAGCTTTGTAGCGATCGCGGTCTTGCTTCTGGATATAGGCCAGCAAGCGCTTGCGTTGACCGATCATCTTCAGCAAGCCCATGCGAGAAGAGTGGTCTTTTTTATTGCCTCTCAGGTGTTCACTGAGGCGGTTGATGCGTTCGGTCAGCATCGCCACTTGTACATCGGCGGATCCAGTATCCGTTTCGTGGATTTGGTATTCCGAAATCAGTTCTTGTTTGCGCTGTTGCAGCAGAGCCATGAGCGGTATAAACTTCCTATCTTCATCAAGTCAGCAGTCTCTGATCATACCATAGGGATTTGGGAGTTGAAGGTGTTATTCCATGACCCAGGTAGAAAAAGGCAGGAGGCAGCAGCTTAGAACTCAAGCAATCCCTCTGCCTTTCAGCAATTCTCATTTTGAAGTATTTGTACTACTTTTAACGGCTTGAATGCGATTTCTGGTCAAACCTTTTAACGGTGGAATCGGCTTTTCAGGGAGTCAGTTTTGGGCGAGCAGGACATTTGTATTACAAGAATTTCCAAAATGAGAATTGCTGTCTGCCTTTTTGCTTCTGCCTTATCGGCTCAACCAGGCGATCGCCTCCCGGATCCACTCCTCCGGATCTTCCCGCTTTGAGAGAGCCGTACTCTGACCCACGGCCTCCAGGGCTTGAGCAATCTCACTGTTGGTATAGCCCAGTGCCAGCAATGTCATTTCTACATCTTCCTGAATACTCAACGCTGGCCCTGCGGCTGGAACCGGAATCACCCCAGCCTGCTGTCGCCATTCAGCCAGCTTCGATCGCAATTCCAGCGCAATTCGTTCTGCCGTTTTGCTGCCCACGCCCGGAGTTTTAGCCAGAGCGCGGGTATTGCCCGTGACGATCGCCTGCACCAGATCCTGCAACCCCAGGGTATCCAGCAACGCCACCGCCAGTTGCGGCCCAATCCCACTGACACTCACCAACTGCCGGAATAAATCCCGCTCTGCCGCCGTCCCAAAGCCGAACAACGTCATTTGATCTTCCCGCAATTGCAGATGGGTAAAGATCTGCACCAACTCCCCCACCGCAGGCAACTGCATCAACAAGCGCGGCACGATCTGCACATCGTACCCCACCTGATTCACATCCAGCGTCAGCACCACCCGATTCCCATGCTTCTGAATACTGGCGATCGTCCCCTTCAGGTAGCCAATCATGTATCCCCAATCCCCGATCCCCTACTGCGGTCTAGGGAAATCCGAAGCCGGACGGAAATTCTCCACTGGAACCCCCTGCAAAGCTCGTTGCATAAAGTTGCGCCAGATGGGAGCAACGTAAGTTCCGCCTGTAGCCCCATAGCCAATCGGGGAGTAATCATCATTACCGACCCAGACTGCAGTTGCCAGTTGAGGGACATAGCCGACAAACCAGATATCCCGTTCCGATGAGGTGGTGCCAGTTTTCCCGGCAGCGGGGCGATCGAGGGCAGCAGAGGTTGCCGTACCACTCTCAATGACACTCTGAAGGGTACTGTTCAATGCAGCCGCAGCCCAGGGATCCAGAACTAACTGAGGTTTAGGGGTATTGTCCAGCAAGACATTTCCGGAACTATCTGTGACTTGAACAATAAAGGTGGTTTCAGAATACCAACCATTGCTGGCAAAGGTGGCAAAGGCTCCGGCCATTTCTAGAGGAGTCAGATCCACAGCACCTAACGGCAAAGACACCACAGGTTCGATCGGACTGCGAATCCCTAACGTCCGACAGATATCAATCACCTTATTCAAACCAACTTCCTGCCCCA
>JBBIQC010000291.1:0-6345 GCA_037442585.1 Oscillatoriales cyanobacterium bin_317 | reverse complement strand
GAAGTAGAGTGTACTATTGATGTACTACTCATTCTCAGCCTCGTCCCCCCATAAGCCGCTGCACCGGAACGCCGCGAGTTAGTCGGTTGGCTTGCGAAAGTTATTGCTCCGGCAACTGTTGTCAATGCAGAGTTGAATTCTCCAAAGCCCCTGATTGCCTGATAAGTCAGCATTTTAGGTAGCATTCTATTTGATTGCCGGAGTAATATCTGCGTCCGGTGAGCTTGGTCGTTGAGCGACCATAACCTATCAGGCAAGAGAATTAGTGCGAATGAACTTATTATCTGGCAATCTAGTCAGAAAGAAATGCCCCATTATAATTGACTCATCCACTAAACTCAGCCGATTGAAGTACGGCTAGTCCGCCATGACGACCACTCAGGAAGAACTGGCAACCCTTGCCACAGAGTTGGGTATCTCTCTGCCACCGACTGATCTATGGAGCGATGAACCCCCCTTGGAGTCAGACTTTCATCGTGAGCAAATTGATCTCCTGATTCGTTTACTCAAGCGGTATTGGGCCACCCGTAACGATTATTACGTTACGGGTAATCTGACCATCTACTACAGTGAAGATAAAATTACCACTCGCGATTTTAGAGGCCCAGACTTTTTTGTCGTGTTGGGGACAGAGTTCAAGCAGCGCAAGAGTTGGGTAGTTTGGGCTGAAGAGGGCAAATACCCTAATCTGATTGTAGAAATTTTGTCAAAAAGTACGGCAATGGTGGATAAAGGCCCGAAAAAAGACTTATACCAAAATACCTTTCGCACTCCAGAGTATTTTTGGCTCGATCCAGACACATTGGAATTAGCGGGTTTTCGGCTGATGGGTAAAGCATACCAACCCATTGCACCTGCGATCGATGGGAAGCTCTGGAGTGAGCAGTTGGAGCTATACCTGGGTGTTGCGGATCGCTATCTCCGGTTTTTTACACCTGAAGGGGAGCGAATTCTGACCGCAGAAGAGGCAGAAATTCAAGAACGCCAACGGGCCGATCGGCTGGCGGCAAAATTGCGAGAGCTAGGTTTTGATCCCAATCAGATCTAGTCAACGATAGTGTGAACAGCATTTTCTCTGGTTTAGCAAAATGCTCTCCCCGTTTGAGCAACTTGACACCATCCTATCTACCTGCCAGCGCAGCAAGGTAGGGAAGCTCCTGCCAGATGCTTTGTATGTCCATGTCTCGGCCTTAGAATCATTAGACCCCCTGCTCCAGAGTTACGAGAGCGCAGCCAGAGAGATAGCCTCCCGCCCAGAAGGGATCACCCTCGTTAAATTCAATCTGAAGCAGCCAAGTATTTCGTACCTTCTGTATCCAGAGTTTGACAGCGATCCGCACCCTGCGCTTCAGTTGAGCATTCAGGTAAACCTGCAAAGCCGTGAGGTGAATTATCGAGATTACGGGAATGCAGACAATCCTTTTATTCTCCATCGAAAAGAAACCTTCGTCACGCCGGACTATCCCCACTATCAACAGTTTGCCGCCTTGACCCGCCAGGAGGAAGCGTTGGGGTTGTTGGATCATCCCAGGGCGATCGGGACTCGTCTCGCCTGGGAGGAACGTTTAGCCGAATTCAAGGTCGCGTTTCAAGGGCATACGCTGGTTCATCGCACCCTTCTCAATGCCCCGTCCACTCAGCTCAAAATCGATCGCCACAAGGCTGCTATCAGTCGCAACGACTTTTCTAAACCTGTGCGTCTGGCATTAGAGGCAGGGCTGCTAAACCAGACCACAACCTTTTTTGACTACGGATGCGGGCAGGGCGGAGATCTGGAACGGGTTGCTAAGCTTGGTTACGAGAGTTCCGGCTGGGATCCCTACTACCGCCCGGATCAATCTCTGGTTGCGGCGGATGTCGTTAACCTCGGCTATGTCATCAATGTGATTGAATCTCAGGCAGAGCGGCGAGAGGCAATGCTGAAAGCCTGGGAGCTAACCCGGCAGGTCTTGATTGTGTCGGCTCAGGTGCTGATTGCCCAGGGGAATAGTCAGATTGCCTATGGAGACGGGGTGATTACCAGCCGCAACACCTTCCAGAAATACTACGACCAGGAGGAACTAAAGCTTTACATTGACCAGGTGCTAGGGGTTGACTCGATTCCTGTGGCGTTGGGAATTTACTTTGTGTTTCGGGATGAGTCCCAGGCTCAAAGTTTTCGGGCCTCCCGCTTTCGATCGCGGGTCAGCGTCCCCAAAGTTCAACTGGCGAACAAACGGTTTGAAGATTATAAGGAACTGCTCACTCCGTTGATGACGTTTTTTACGGAACGGGGACGACTGCCAACGCCGGCAGAACTCCCCGAAACAGAAGCCCTCAATACCGAGTTTGGCACTCTGCGGCGAGCCTTTCAGATCGTGTTGCAGGCGACAAACCCACAAGCATGGGATGCGATTAGCGATCGCCGTCGTCAAGACTTGTTGGTTTATCTGGCGTTAAGCCATTTTGGTCGTCGTCCCAAACTACGAGATTTGACCCCAGTGGTTCAGAACGACATCAAAAGTCTGTTTGGCGGCTATCAGCAAGCCTGCGCGGCGGCAGACCTGATGCTGATGAGCCTGGGCAATCTGGCAGTCGTTGAGGAACGTTGCAAGCAGAGTGCGATCGGGCAAAAGCGACCCAATTCCCTGTGGGTGCATGTGTCGGCGATCGAGGCACTTGATCCGCTGCTCAGACTCTACGAAGGTTGCGCCTCTCGCACGATCGGTCGTCCCCAGGAAGCCAATATCGTCAAGTTCCATTTCCGCAAACCTAAGATTTCCTACCTGGTCTACCCCAATTTTGACACCGATCCCCATCCTGCCCTGCACACCAGTATGGCGATTGACCTGCGTGACCTGCACGTTCATTACCGGGATTATGACCCAGACGATAATCCTCCCCTGCTGCATCAGAAAGATTTGATGGTGACAGCGGACTACATCCTCTACGAAAAGTTTGCCAAACTAACCCAGCAAGAAACTGATTGGGGATTACTGGACGATTTGCGGCAGATTAGCGATCGCCAGGGTTGGCAAAAATGCCTGGAGGAGCATTGTGCTGAATTGAAGGGACATCGGGTGGTGTGGCGCAAGGACGCTGATCCATATCGGGTGAAGTTGGT
Organism: Oscillatoriales cyanobacterium bin_317; assembly: GCA_037442585.1. GTDB lineage: Bacteria > Cyanobacteriota > Cyanobacteriia > Leptolyngbyales > Leptolyngbyaceae > Leptodesmis. The sequence goes on along the minus strand of JBBIQC010000291.1, from coordinate 3,242 downwards.
ACGGTCTATGATGCGGAAGAGACATTCAGAACGGAAAGTTGGGGAATAAAGATGTTTGATTTAAGCAAAATTGAACAAGTTGCTCAGTCCTATTCACCTCAGGAACTTTTTGCGGGTGCTGGCGATTGGCACTCCTCAAGTGGTGCATTTCTTTGTGATGACCTTGTTTCAATACGGCTATGCAAGACCAGATGAATGGTCTAGGCCGCTGCCAACCATTAATCAGGGTGAGGTTATGCAGATCCTAACTAAGCGGATAAACCTGTTTGAGTAAAGGTCGAGTTCTCGTCTTCTCTCCTGATTAATGGCTTGTCGGATTAACTGCTCTAGAGCGATGCGGCGGTTCTGGTCGTCCTGGTTGTTAACGACCTGACTCTGGAAGTTGGGGTTTTGAACAACGTGTCGAGCGATGTTGAGGAATTTAACCCGTTGTTCCTGGGGAGTGGCATCCCAGCCGGAGAAGAAGCGATCGTTGAAGGCGGTGATGATTTGATCGAGGGGGTCTTGTTGGGGGTCTTCGCCTCGATAGCCCCGTGGGTTGGGGCTTTGGGGATCTAGTTCGGATTCGGAGTCATCAAGGGCGATCGCCTCATTCAGCCTTACCCGCTCCAGTCCATAGGTGGAGAGATCCACGCTGTTGAGCAGTTCATCGAGTTGGTCTTGTTCGGGATCTCTGACGGTGAGTTTGGGGATGAGGAACTTCAGGAACCAATACAGCTTTTCCCAGTGGATGTTGTTGTAGGGGATGATGCAAGCGACCTGACCGTAGATTTTGACGAACTGTTTGGCTTTGATCTTGAAGTCAATTTTGGCTTCCTCTTCCAGTCCCAAGTCTTCGTTGAAGCGAGCGGCGGCGGTATCGATCAGGGGGCTGAGTTGGTCAGCATCGGCGTTGCTGAAGAAGCGATCGTTGAACTGCTCCACCTCAGCCCATTCGTAAACGCTAACTTCATCCAGGGCTTCCTTCAGGTCGTGCAGGACGTTGACATCGGTGGGTTGGCTGAGGGATGTGGAGGTGTAGAAGGGCTCGAAGGCTTGCCGGATGTCTTCGGCGGTGTTGAGGAAGTCTAGGACGAAGGTATCGGTCTTGCCCATTTTGTCGTTGCAGCGGTTGAGCCGGGATAGGGTCTGAACTGCGAGAACCCCTTGCAGCTTCTTATCCACATACATGGTGTGGAGGAGGGGTTCATCGAACCCGGTGAGAAATTTGTTGGCGACGACCAGGATCTTGTAGTCGTCTTCTTTGAATTTTGCGGGGATGTCGTTACTGGGAAAGCCGTTGATGGTGTCTTCGGTGTATTCGATGCCGTCTACGGTCTTTTTGCCGGAGAAGGCAACGATCGCCCTAAAGGGGGCATTCTCCCGCTCTAAGATTTTGCGGATGGTGAAGAAGTAGCGGATGGCGGTTTCGATGTTGCGGGTGACGACCATCGCTTTGGCTTTGCCCTTGAGCTTTTTCGGCTTCCAAACCTGCTCGATAAAGTGGCTGATCATTACTTTTTCTCGAAGCTTCCGTTGGGCTTTGGTTGTCTCGAAGAGGGGGTTGTCCTGAATGGATTTTTGGATCTCGTAGTAGCTGCGATAGGTGGTGTAGTTTGCCAGCACATCGAGGATGAAGCCTTCTTCGATCGCCTGTTTCATGGAATACAGGTGGAAGGGGATAAACTTTCCCTCAGCGGTTCTCTGCCCAAATTTTTCCAGGGTGGTGTTTTTGGGGGTGGCGGTAAAGGCGAAGTAGGAGGCATTCTTACCCAACTTGCGTCCTTCCATTGCCTTGGATGTCTTCCGGCTCCTCATCGTCACTCCCCAAGGTCATGTTCATCTTGTCGGCAGCTTGCCCGCTTTGGGAGGAATGGGCTTCGTCAATAATGATGGCGAAGTTGCGATCGCTCAAGTCCTCTACCCCTTCCACAATAAAGGGAAATTTCTGGATGGTAGTAATAATGATTCGCTTGCCTGTCTCTAGAGCGGTTTTGAGTTCCGAAGAGCTGGTCGCGGCGGTGATGATGTTGCCTACCTGGGAGAAGTTTTTGATGTTGTCGCGGATCTGTTTGTCGAGAACCCGGCGATCGGTGACGACGACAACCGAATCGAACATGGGCAGATCGGAGCCAGGGGCATACAGCTCGATGAGTTGGTAAGCCGTCCAGGTGATGGAGTTGGATTTGCCCGATCCAGCGGAGTGTTGGATCAAGTAGGTGTGCCCAACCCCGTTGGTTTTCGCATGGGTGAGCAGTTGGCGCACCACATCAAGCTGGTGATAGCGGGGGAAGTAAAGAGATTTTTGCTGAAGCGGGGTGCGGGCATCACCGGGAATGATGGCGAAGTGTTCAATGATGTTGGTGAGGCTTTGGCGGGTGAGCAGGTCTTCCCAGAGATAGGCGGTTTTGTGGCCATTCGGGTTGGGTGGGTTGCCTTTGCCAAAGTTGTAGCCTTTGTTGAGAGGAAGAAAGTAGGTATGGTTGCGATCGCATTTGGTGGTCATCCACACTTCATCGGTATCAACCGCCAGGTGAACGATACACCGGGCAAACTGAAACAGCGGTTCTCGCGGATCACGATCGCTCTTATATTGCTTTTTCGCGTGGTAAACGGTCTGATTTGTCCAGGGGTTCTTTAGCTCCAGAGTAGCGATCGCCATCCCATTGAGGAACAGCACCATATCAATGGAAAGCCCCGGATCACTTTCGGAGTAGTGCACCTGGCGGGTTATGGAGAAGATGTTGCGTTCGAAGTTTGCCAGGATAGCGGGGTTGGCATCGTTGTAAGGCAGGCTGTAGAGCAAGGTGAGGTGGGCATCGTCAATGGATAGCCCCTTCTTTAATACAGAGAGGATGCCGTCTTTTTTGATCTTGCGATCGAGCCGTTCCAGAATCAGCCGTTGCCAGTTGGGGCGATCGCTGAGCTTCTCCAGTTCTTCGGGTTGGGGGGTTTCCAGAAAGCGCCAAAACTTGTCGCGATCGAGGGCAAATTCGCGGTCAAAGTCAGCCGGGTTGCCTTGTTCGTAGCGAGAACCCTCTACCAGCGATCGCTCAATGCAGTCTTCTAAGGCTTGTTCGTTGGTTTGGCTGACCATACCCATCTACCTCCTGTATTCCTGAATCACAAAGATAGGATTGCTGGATTTTGGTTGATTTTGCTTCTTCACTCGAATGAGCCGATTTGTGAGATCGCTGTAGGATTGCAGGTAATACCAACTTAATATGAAGTAGCATAGAACATAGAACCAATATCTAGCTGCA
>JBBIQC010000290.1:0-6346 GCA_037442585.1 Oscillatoriales cyanobacterium bin_317 | reverse complement strand
ATACCTCGTCTTCAATGCCTACCCAGAATTCTCCCAAATTCATCAGATCCTGGTGTAGATCGGCGATCGCGGCTTCGTACTCTTCTGGGGACAGATGCTCCCGATTTTCCTGTATTTTTTTTAATCGTAGCTGTAACAATAACCAGGGTTTGGCGATACCATTAGTGGCCTCAATATAGTGGGCAAGATTCTGACTGTTCAGCTTCCGATTCATGGGACTGTCCACTTCTGGATAACCTCCTATAATTTCCCCGTAACTTTCTACTCCACAAGTTTACCGTGACTAACTCCATGCCTTCCCCCAATACGTTGGATCTGGCAAAACAAGGTGATCCTGAGGCGATCGCTACGATTCTGACGTACCATCTCACGCAACGGTACAACATGACGGCCAGTGCTATTCGTCTGGGTAACTATTTATCGGTGCTGGTGGAGGCTGCGTTTTCCCCAGATCAGTACACTATGGTTGGGTTAGTTCAAGATATTGTGCAAAGTTTGGCCGTTGCAGCGATCACGATCGTTGAAATCAGTGCGCGACAAATCGGCGATCATGAGGTGCTCTGGAGTCAGACAATAGAGTTACTCTCCGATTACCAGCCAACGGCCATGAATGATGAAATCTCAACGCCCAGTTCTGTTACTAGATCAGATCTCTCGCCATTAGAAACTGTTGCAACAGAAGCTACGATGGCGGAAAACTCGGTTTCTGACTTTAGCCCGTCCGATATTGTCCCTTCCCCAATTGATCCTGAATCAACCGCTTCTCCACCTGCCGCAATTCCACAACCCACTAAGACTGAAAGCCCACTTCCATCGGAGCCGCAAACGCCTTCTGTGGCTACGGCCTCAACTCCCCCAGAAACCAGGCAGGATGAATGGCAGGAGATTCTGGATAAATTGATGGAACGGCCTGAAATGCTGGCGATCGTTGCGTTTGCGTTGGTTGTGGCTTGCTGGGATGCTTATATTGACTGGATGATGGAGGCTGATCCTGCTCAACCGTTATCCGGTCGCAAGTTGGCCCATCGTTTGGGAGTGACGTATAGGACGCTCGATCGCTACAAGTCCCGCCCCACTTTCAGTAGCTGGAGCCAGGAATTAGACCCGGATGGAATTGCCTGGAGTTATGAAAACAACAGGTTTATTCCCAAAGCGCCCCTCTAACAGCGATCGCACATTAAATCGTTGCTTTTGTAGGATTCTCTGTAGGGGCAAACAGCCGTTTGCCCCTACAGAGAATTTCACTTCGCCATCATCGGTTCGGGAACTTCATCCGCAACGTGAATCCAATCCGTATGGAAGACACCGGGTTTGTCAATCCGTTCGTAGGTATGAGCACCGAAGTAATCGCGCTGGGCCTGGGTGAGGTTTTGCGGCAGGCGATCGCGACGGTAGCTGTCGAAGTAATCCAGTGAGGCACTGAAGGCAGGAACGGCAATGCCCACCTTGGCAGCGGTGGCAACCACATCTCTCCAGGCGGACTGGCGATCGAGGATGCTTTGCTTAAACTCTGGAGCCAGCAGCAGGTTTGGTAGAGCTGGATTTTCATCAAAAGCGTGCTTGATCTTATTTAAGAAGCCTGCCCGAATGATGCAACCACCCTTCCAGATACGGGCACACTCACCCAGATTTAAGCTAAAGCCGTAGACCTGAGAGGCTTTACTGAGCAGTGCCATGCCTTGAGCATAGGAGCACATTTTAGAGCAGTAGAGTGCATCCCGCACTTTAGCAATAAAGGCTTTTACGTCTCCATCGAAGGTCGTGGATGGGCCAACCAGTTCTTTCGCTGCAGCCACCCGCTCTTGCTTATAGGAGGACATGATCCGGGCCGTGACTGCCGCAATGATCGTGGGAATCGGCACCCCAATTTCCAGCGCATTATCGACCGTCCAACGTCCCGTTCCCTTTTGTCCCGCTGCATCCAGAATTTCATCCACCAGGGGAATGCCTGTGTCTGGATCCATCACCTTAAATACATCGGCTGTAATCTCAATCAGGTAGGAGTTGAGTTCATCGGTGGTGTTCCATTCGGCAAAGACTTCATGCAATTGAGTGGCATTCAGTCCCAGCACATTTTTCATCAGGTCATAGGCTTCTGCAATCAATTGCATATCGCCATACTCAATACCGTTGTGTACCATCTTCACGTAGTGGCCTGCACCTCCTGGCCCAATGTAGGTGACGCAGGGGCCGTCATCCACCTGAGCCGCAATCTTGGTAAGAATCGGCTCCAGATAGTCGTAAGCCTGCTTTGTACCACCGGGCATCAGGCTGGGGCCAAGCAGTGCGCCTTCTTCCCCACCACTGACCCCCATCCCAATGAAGGTGAATTTTTCCGATTCCAAAGCCGCTGCCCGTCGTTGAGTATCCGTGAACAGGGAGTTGCCGCCATCGATCAGAATATCCCCCTGATCCAACAGGGGTTTCAATTGATCAATTACGGCATCAACGGGAGCGCCTGCCTTTACCATGATCAGAATCTTGCGGGGGCGTTCCAGGGAAGCGACAAAATCTTCCAGGGTATAGGCCGCCACAAAATTCTTTCCCTTGGCTCGCGTTGCCATGAATTCATCTGTTTTTTCACGGCTGCGGTTGTAGACAGCCACAGGAAATCCGTTGCGTTCAACGTTTAATGCCAAATTTTCGCCCATAACGGCGAGACCGATTACACCAAATTGTTGTGTCATAAGAACTCGCTGGTAACTCTGCAACTTGCCGGAGCTGTCCATTTCTCTCAGGGTAGCCCGATCGCCATAGATTAGCCTGGAAGAAGAGATTAAGACTCTAGATTAGGGTGAAATTCTGAAGCTTTCTTGAGCAGTTCCTGAAACAGGCTGAAGGGCTTGCAAAAAAGAACTTTTAAGCCTGAATCAGGTGACGTTACATCCCGACAATTTGAAACCTTTGCTACCATTTGTTCTGCGTAAAATGACAGAGGACGTTGATAATAAAGTTTCAAGACAATTTGAGACAGTGTTTAAATAGTCTTAAGTGACTGTAGAGGGGCAGTATGCTGGCATACATTCTGGCAATTGGGGTTGGATTGGGCAGCTTTGCGCTGTACATGGCCGCCTTCTTCTTTCCGGAGGTGCATCGCAGAAACGACTTCATCTGGAGTGGGATTGGGTTGTTTTATGCGCTGGTGCTCTGGATTTATGCTCCCCGCATTACTGGAGGACTATTACTGGGGCAGATGGCAGGGGTGGCTCTGTTGGGCTGGTTGGGCTGGCAAACCTTCTGGCTGCGTCGTCAGGCGGCTCCCCTGGATCAACAAACACCTATCCCGGCGGCGGCGGATTTGCAGGCTGGGTTCAGATCCGTTGCCAGTTCTAATGGTCGATCGCCATGGGTGGGACAGGTTTCTCGGCTGTTTCAGCAGGTCAAAGAAGGGGTACAGGCGACAGTGGCGACTACAACTCAAGCCAAAAGCCCTCCCCCTCCAGCCCCAACCGATACTTACATACCTCCCAGTCTGGAAGAATTTGGCACAGCAGGGCAAGAAGCGGCCAAACGGTTTGCCAGAGTTAAACTGCCTGACTCAGAAACGACCCTCAATAACTCCTCTAAGACAGATTCCCGTGCGATCGAATCGGCACGAGCTACCCGTGAAAGTGCTGCTGCCCGTAGTTCCTCGACTGTGGCAGGGATCAAAGAGAAAGGACGGGGCCGGATGGCAGCCGCTGCTCGTAAACAGGCGATCTCCCCCCAACCTGACCCCGATAGATCACCCGCAGACCCACCGTCACAGCCCATTCCTGCAAAATCAGCCAACCGTCCGGTTGGAGGACTCGGTAGCCCGGCTCAATCTCTGTTTAAGGGTTTTTCTAAAAAGAAGGAAAGCAAGCCTGTATATGTCCGGAAACAATACCGGGAGGCTATGGCGGAAGTTCCAGAAACTCAGAAGGCAGAAATTATTACTCCGGCTCCAACCGGGACAGTAGACTCTGTGAATTCCCATGCTGCAACTCCACCCGATGTGCAAGTTGAGGTCGTGGCGGAAGTAGTGAGTGAGGAACTGGTTCCCGATCTTCTGGGTAATCCGCCGTATGAAGTGACGGCAGCGGAGATTGTTGAGGAACTGCTGGAGGATATTTCGGCTCAGGAAGCGGGGGCGACTCCCTCTAACTTGATGGATTCTAGAGTGGAGTATGAAACGGTTGAACTTCAGGTTCCCCCACAGCCATGATTAGCGTTCCAGCCCTGATAGGCCGATCGCAGGCAATAGTTATCGGGCTGAGAAAGGGAAAAAGCAGTTGCAATCGCGTTAATTCATTCTGAAGTTCCAGGATGGCTATGCACCAAATAGGGCGCATGGTTTAGGATGAGCGGTTGAGGGCTGAGGCAAGCAGAAAAGAGAACAATATGGCAATGGGAATTAATTTTGGGCGGGAAGTGTGTGGGCAACTGGAGGTGGCTGAATCCCGCGAGTGGTTAGTAACAAATGGCATCGGCGGGTATGCAGCAGGCACAGTAGCCGGAATGCTGACCCGGTGTTATCACGGTTTATTAGTCGCCGCCTTAAACCGCCCCTGGGCCGCACCCTGATGTTGGCTAAACTGGACGATACCGTGTTGTATGGCGATCGCTACTATCCCCTCCACACCAATCGCTGGGCCGATGGTTCCGTTGGCCCCCACGGTTATCGTCACATCGAACGCTTTGCCTTGCAGAATTCCATTCCCGTCTGGCGTTATGCCTGTGCTGATGCGCTGTTGGAAAAACGCATCTGGATGCAACCCGGAGCTAACACGACCTACATTCACTATCAACTCCTGCGAGCCACAAAACCCCTACACCTGACTCTGAAAGCACTCGTGAATTACCGGGATTACCACAGTCGCACCCAGGGGCAGGGCTGGCAGATGACCATTGTGCCTCTGCAACGAGGGATTTGTGTCTCTGCCTTTCCAGAAGCAGTGCCCATGACGCTGTTCAGCGATCGCGCCGACTTTACCCCCGAACACGATTGGTACTACAGTTTTAACCTGGCTGCTGAACGAGAGCGAGGATTGAGCGATCGGGATGATCACCTCCATGCCGCCACCTTTCAAGCTCTCCTGGAAATTGGAGAATCCCTCACCATCGTCGCCAGCACAGAACCTAGCCCTGACCTGAATGGGGAAGCGATGTTGAAAAACCGTCGCATCTATGAGCAAAAATTATTGGGATTATGGCGCTCCAGTCGCCCGATTGAACTGAAAGAAGCGCCAGACTTTGTCAGTCAATTAGTGCTGGCTGCCGACCAATTCATCGTCAATCGTGCCTCACCTCAAGAGCCAAACGGCAAAACCATCATCGCCGGATACCCCTGGTTCAGCGATTGGGGCCGCGATACCATGATCAGCCTGCCCGGACTCACCCTCACCACAGGTCGGCCTGAAATCGCCCGCTCTATTCTCCGCGTTTTTGCCTATTACACCGACCAGGGTATGATTCCCAATCGATTTCCCGATGCAGGCGAAGTCCCCGAATACAACACCGTTGATGCCACCCTCTGGTACTTTGAAGCCTTACGGGCCTACTACGCCGCCACAGAAGACGATGATCTGATCCGCGAGCTGTATCCCATGCTGGCTGAAATTGTAGACTGGCACTGTCGCGGCACCCGATTTAATATCCACCTCGACTCTGCCGATGGGTTGCTGTATGGCGGAGAACCGGGTGTGCAACTTACCTGGATGGATGTCAAAGTTGATGATTGGGTCGTTACTCCCCGGATTGGCAAACCCGTTGAAGTAAATGCCCTCTGGTACAATGCCCTGCGAACAATGGCCAAACTGGCTCGACGCATTGGCAAACCCCACCAGGAATACGAGGCGATCGCCGATCGTGCCCAGGCTCGTTTCAGTCGCTTCTGGAATCCAGGTTTAGGCTACTGTTACGACGTACTGGATGGCCCCCATGGAGATGATGCCTCCCTGCGCCCCAACCAGGTCTTTGCCGTTTCCCTGACCGAAAGCCCCTTGCCCCCTGCCCAACAACGTAGTGTCGTCGATATCTGTGCTCAGGCTCTATTAACCTCCTACGGGTTACGCTCCCTTGCTCCTGACGATCCACAATATCAGGGCCGTTACATCGGTACACCCCGTCAGCGCGACGGAGCCTATCATCAGGGAACCGTTTGGGGTTGGTTGTTAGGGCCTTTCGTTGTAGCGCATCTGCGGGTGTATAACAATCCAGCCAGAGCACGAGAATTTCTGGAACCTATGATGAACCACCTGTACGCCCATGGAGTTGGCAGTTGCAGCGAAATTTTTGATGGCGATGCCCCCATGACTCCCAGAGGCTGCTTCGCCCAGGCATGGACGGTTGCAGAAGTCCTGCGAGCCTGGTTAGCAACAGAAGG
>JBBIQC010000289.1:0-6347 GCA_037442585.1 Oscillatoriales cyanobacterium bin_317 | reverse complement strand
AAGTTGTTAAGAGCGCGCTGCTTTTTCCTCATCCTTTACTAAAAAGGACTACCTCGGGGGAAATGTCCGCCTGACTGCACCACTCCTGTCAATTGGGGGCAATATCCTGACGACCACCGTTGGCCCAGCGAGGGGCGGCAATCTCATCCTATCCGGTAATTCCATTACGACCAGTCAGGCCACGATCGCGAGTCAAACCTTTGGCCCAGGGGATGCGGGGGATGTCTTTGTGACTGCAAATGCGATCGCCCTGGACTACACTTTTTTAGGCAACTTTAACTTCAGCGATTCTGGGGCGGCAGGCGGTGATGTCACCGTCCAGACGGGAACTTTAACAGCTACAACCGGGGCACAGATTGGTTCTTTAGTCCTTTCCCCTGTTCCTGGCATTCCCGGTATTGGTATTTCTGGCGCTGTCTCTGTAACCGCAGACTCGATCCTGTTGTCCGGGTTTCAACCAGGAGAATTAACGGGCGGAATCTTTCGTCCCGCATCAATTTTTAGTTCCTTACAACCTGAAACCGAAGGAGCAGGCGGCGATGTCACGGTTACCACTGGTAGCCTATCCTTAGTAGGTGGGGCGACAATTGGCACCAGTTCATTTGGGATTGGGAATGCCGGAAATATCACAGTCACAGCCAGACAAAGTGTGGCGATCGACGGTGCCGTTTACACCACCTTTGATAACGAAACCCATCCAACGGGGATTACCAGTGAACTATTCACCGGAGCCGCAGGTCGCAGTGGAAATATCGCCATTACGACTCCAGTCCTAAAGGTAACCAACGGCGGGACGATTACGGCCACCTCCAATGGTACGGGAGATGCGGGTTCAATTACCATTAACGCGACTGAATCTGCTTCCTTTGATGGTGTTGTGTCGTTTGCCAGCGTGGGACAACGCGATCGCATCAGTCGTGCCGCTGTGATTGCGGGCACCGATATTGTTGGCAATGGCGGAACGTTAACCCTCACCACTTCTAACCTGACGCTCACAAATGGTGCCCAATTAACTGCTCAAACAGATGGCAACGGCAATGCGGGTAATCTTCAAGTTAGAGTGCAAAATTTGTTATCCCTGGATCAAGCGGGAACAGGAATTCTGGCCAACACTTCTCCTGGATCAACGGGAAATGGTGGCAGTATCTTCATCGATTCTGCTCAAACTGTCATCCGGAACGGCGCTCGGATCGCGGTGGATAGTCGAGGCAGCGGGGTTGCCGGGAATAGCTTCCTGCAGGGCAGATCGCTCGTACTCGATAATGGCTTGATTTCCGCTGAAACGGTGAGTAACACCGGAGGCAACCTTACCTTGCGTATCAATGACACCCTGGCGATGCAAGGGGGCAGTCGCATCTCGACCAGTGCAGGAACTGCTCTGGCCGGTGGAGATGGCGGCAACATTACTATCAACACTAGATTTCTGGCGACGGCACTCAATGGCAACAACGATATTACAGCCAATGCCTTCACCGGACGAGGGGGACAGGTGAACATTACAGCACAAGGAATTTTTGGGTTTCTGGTGCTCAGCCGATCGCAACTGGAAGCAGCTTTGGGAACCAGCGACCCGAATTTGCTCAATCCGGCGTTTTTGCCCACCAGTAACATCACGGCCATTTCCCAGTTCAACCCCAACCTCAGTGGTCAGGTGATTATTCAATCTCCCAATACCGACCCCAGTCGGGGTGTAGTGCCCCAACCCCCTGCCATTGTGGATGCCTCGCGATTAATTGCCCAGGATTGTTCGGCTACAGGCGGCGTGATCGCCCGCCAGTTGGGTAGTCTGGTCGTCACCGGACAGGGTGGATTAGCGCCCAGCCCAACCGATCAACTGAGGGGAGACAGTCTGCTGATTGGCTGGGAAAACCTGAATGGTACAGGTCAAGCTGTTCAGTCCTCAGCCGTAGTTCAACCACCGCGATCGCCCGTCCAACTGGTTGAAGTGCAGGCACTGGAACGGCAATCTGATGGCCGAGTAGTGCTGGTAGCGCATGATCCAGAAGGCAGTAACCAGGAATTTTGGAGCCGACCCATAACCTGCCCAACCTTACCGACCCAACCGTAAGCAGAGGCAAATTCCTTTTACAACTTAATCAGACTTAAACTTAAATGCTCAAAAATTATAGTTTGAATCTTAAGTCACTTGGAATCATCAACTTGGTAAAACAGTTACCAGAATCCTATTCTCATCAGCTTTTTCCAATCCAAAATTCAAAATCTAAAATCCAAAGTCGAATCCTTTTCATCTGCGGTCTATTCCTGCTTGAATCTCCCTTTCTTTGCCTAGCGGCGCAAGCAGGAACGATACATGACTCATCTCTGCAACCCAACCAGTTCAACACTCAGAATTCAACTCGTCCTCTTCAAATTGCTCAGGCGTTTAAGCTTCCCGCCCCCCGGCCTCTACCGGAGGTCAAACCCCAACCTCAACTGCCTCCGGCCCAAGATCTGTTAAAACCAACCCAACCCGCCACACCTCCAGAAATTGCACCCGGTGACAGCAACGTGACGATCGTGGTCAAAGCGTTTAAGGTGCAGGGGAGTACCGTCTTTACTGAACAGCAACTGGCAAACGTCTTGCAGCCATTCACGAATCGCCCCCTGACCCTGTCGGAGTTGCTCCAGGCCCGTTCTGCCGTAACTCAGCTCTATCATGATGCGGGCTATATTACGTCTGGAGCCTACATTCCACCGCAAGACCCGCAAAATGATACTGTCACCATTCAGGTGATTGAAGGACGGGTAGCCGCGATCAATGTCACCGGGCTTCATCGGTTGCGATCGGGCTACATCCAGAGTCGATTAGCCCTGTCCACCGCCCCTCCACTCAATCTCAATCGCCTAGTTGAACGACTCAGGCTGTTGCAACTGAATCCATTGATTCAAACCATCTCCGCGGAACTCGCTGCTGGCGTGCAACCGGGAACCAGTATTTTGAATGTTGCGGTTACCGAAGCTGATACTTTCAGTGTTGACCTGGCGACGGATAACTATCGGACACCTTCCATCGGTTCCTGGGAACGTCTGGCGACACTCAGAGAAGCCAATCTGCTGGGACTGGGAGATGGTTTGAGTATTGGGTATATCAACACCAACGGCAGTAATGAAGTCGATGCCAGTTATACCCTGCCCTTGAGTCCGCGCGATACAACGCTCAACTTAAACTACCGATTCGTCGCCAGTAAAGTCATCGAAAGTCCATTTGATATTTTGGACATTAACTCCAATAGCCAATACTACGATGTGACTTTCCGGCAACCCCTGATCAAAACGCCCACTCAAGAATTTGCTCTCACTCTAACTGGCTCCTACGAGCAAAGCCGCAGTGAGTATCTCAAGAATCTGCTGGGGGAAGCCATTCCCTTTCCGTCCTCCGGAGCCAATGAAAATGGACAGATTCAGGTGGCAACCATCCGATTTGGGCAGGAGTGGACGCAGCAGGGCAGGCAGCAGGCGATCGCTCTCCGTTCTCTCTTCAACTTTGGGTTTGTGCCATCCGTATCCTCGCAGTTTCAGGATGCTCCCAGTGAAAACTTCTTTTCCTGGCAGGGGCAGTTTCAATGGGTGCGATTGTTAGCGCCAGAGACCCTGTTTCTGTTTCGATCGCAAGCCCAATTCACGGGCAGTACCCTGACAAACTTGGAGCAATTTACCCTGGGAGGCTGGCAGACTGTCCGGGGCTATCGCCAGGATCTTTTGTTTACTGATAGTGGATTTCAGGCCAGTACGGAATTTCGCCTGCCGCTCTACCGCAACCGCAGCATTAACGGGCTACTACAAGGCATTGCCTTTTTCGATGTCGGCACAGCCTGGAACTCTAAACTCCCAAATCCAGATCCGAATGTTTTAGCTGGGATTGGACTTGGACTGTTATGGCAGATGAGCGATCGCCTCACCGCCCGCTTTGACTGGGGTATTCCCCTGATCAAGGTAAATCTGGAAAAAAATACATTGCAGGAGCAAGGGTTTTACTTCTCGATTCGATACACGGCGTTTTAACGGCTGCTGAGGTGATTGATCATGGCTCACAAACAAAATTTTTTCACCCGTCGTTTACCTTTACTGCGAGGCTGGATGAAGTATGTATTATTGACAATCCTGAGTCTTAGCCTTTGTCTCAGCCCCAATATTAGTGCCGTAAGCGCTAAGAAACCGGGTTTCTGGTCGAATTTTGCAACGAAGCAACCTGATCCAGCTCAAGAAACCGGTTTTTTGGCGCAGCAGGAGGTTTCTCTTGACCAGGGTCGATCACTGTACGAGGCGGGACGGTATGCAGAAGCGGCCAGGGTGTTGGAGCAGGTGGCGAAACAGGCACAGGGGGAAGGGAAGGTCGCTCAGCAGATCACCGCTCTGCGAAATCTAGCTCTGGTGTATCAACAACTGGGAGAGTGGGACAAAGCCAATTCTGCGATCGCCCGCAGTTTACAGCTAACCAATCAATTAAACCCATCCGAACGGTTGACCACAGAAGCCTCTGTGCTGGACGTACAGGGAAGTTTGCAGCTTGAACAGGGGCAGTCCAGAGCCGCGATCGCCACCTGGGAAAAGGCAAGCACGATGTACGAGAAACTGGGGGATAAAGATAAACTCATTCGCAATCAAATTAATCAGGCTCAGGCATTACAGCGATTGGGATTTTACCGACGGGCGATCGCGATTCTGACTCCCATCGTCCAAACCCTGAACAAACAACCAGACTCAATGACGAAAGCAGTAGCCCTACGCAGTCTGGGAGATGCCCAACTGGCTGTGGGAGATTTAGAGCCAGCCTATACAACTCTGGCGGCCAGTCTGGATGTTGCCAAACGCATCAATGCAGGTGATGCCATCCGTAATGCTGAATTGAGTCTGGGAAATACCTTGCGGGCACAGGGTAAAACAGATGCGGCTCTGGACGCCTACCAACGGGCTGCATCGGGATCCCCTTCTACCCTGACCGTACAGGCTCAGATCAATCAACTTAGCCTGTTAGCTGCCACTAACCGAACTCAAGAGGCTCAAACCCTCTGGCAACCCATTCGAGCCATCCTGGATGCGTTACCTGTAAATCATCAGAACATGTTCGCCCGGATCAATCTGGCCCAAACCTTGCTGCAACTCAATACTCAACAAAATCCCTCACCCGAAGACATCGCGCAAATCCTGGCTGTCGCTGTCCAGCAAGCCCGCAGCCTCAACGACCAGCGGGCAGAAGCCTACGCTCTGGGAACGCTGGGAACCCTCTATGAACGGGCAGGACAACTGGCAGAGGCGCAAAAGCTGAGTAACCAGGCGTTGCTCATTGCTCAATCCAATAATGCCAATGACATTGCGTATCGCTGGCAGTGGCAATTAGGGCGACTCTACAAAGCGCAGGGGGATGCAACAGGTCAGCCAGACTTTTACAATCAAGCGATCGCAGCCTACGCAGCCGCCATCGAGAACTTGCAGACGCTTCGCACCGATCTGGTTGCCGTCAATGCCCAGGCTCAGGTGTCGTTTCAGGATAGTGTGGAGCCGATCCATCGAGAATTTGTCAGCTTGCTGCTCAATCCTAAACGGGGCGAGGTCAAAACCAAAGATTTAGAAACAGCCCGTAATGTGATCGAATCCTTGCAGTTGGCCGAATTGGATAACTTCTTCCGAGAAGCTTGCTTGCGAGCGAATCCCACTGTTGTGGATCAAATCGATCAGCGTGCGGCTGTAATATATCCGATCATCCTGGGCGATCGCTTAGAAATCATTGCCAGCCTACCGCAGCAGGGGTTGCGCCACTATTCAACTCCTGTTAATCAGGCTGAGTTTGAAGCGTTAGCCACTCGGTTACGGCAACTTCTGGTATTGCGAGTCGGCAATGATTACCTTCCCGATTCACAGAAATTGTATGACTGGTTGATTCGTCCAGTAGAGGCTGATCTGGCAGCCAGTAATACCCAAACCATCGTCTTTGTGCTGGATGGGGCACTCCGTAACTTACCGATGGCTGCACTGCATGATGGCAAACAGTTCCTGATTGAAAAGTATGGAGTTGCGCTGACTCCTGGATTGCAGTTGGTCAACCCGCGCCCCCTGCAGGAACGCAAGCTGAATGTGCTGACAGCCGGATTAAGTGAATCTCGTCAGGGATTTTCTGCCTTGCCGAATGTCGTGTCCGAAGTCAAAGAAATTCAGGCAGTAGTTCCAGCAAAGGTACTGTTAAATGACCAGTTCACCGAACAGGCTTTTAAGAATGCCCTCAGTCGTCAAACGTCTCCGATCGTCCATCTGGCAACCCACGGAAAGTTTAGCTCCAAAAAAGAGTACACCTTCGATCTGACCTGGGACGATCGCTTAGGAATCATCACCCTGAACGACCTGTTGCAAAC
>JBBIQC010000288.1:2026-6361 GCA_037442585.1 Oscillatoriales cyanobacterium bin_317 | reverse complement strand
AATGGTCGCCTCTCGCCTGAGTTCATTTTCCTCTCAAGAAGGTGACACGCTCCCTAGCCGGACTTCCATTCAATCATACGTTTAATTAAATAAATGCAGCATTTTCTTGCGGGCGAAATTCAAGATTAATTGTTCAGCAACTGGCATCCGGAACAGCCTAATTTGCCGGAATCAGTTGTTGTTCGATCGCGGCCAAGTGTTACAGGGAATTTCCCTGTATTCTGCCTTTAAAAAGTGGGGAAGCCAGGATCAAATTTGAGGAGTTTCGACAGAACAAACCTAATAGAGTTATCTTGGAATTAAAGTCTTTTGAGAGGGGTATTTGTCATGCGTCGGCCTAAGCTGGTGGCATTTATTGGAGTGATAACGGTAGCGATCGCGGGATGCGCCTCAGATGAAACCCCGCCTGTAGCCACATCACCCGCCGTTAGTCCTAGCCCTGCTGTCAGTCCTCAACCCTCCCCGTCGCCTACGAAGCCTGCCGCTGCCCAACCTTTAGTTGCCCAGAAGCCACCTGCTCCTGCCGTTTCAGGGTTGATTCAACCGACCAATTCTCAGGAACGGGCACGGCAAGTCCAGACTGAGATCAAAAACCAATCCCGCGATCCCTTTGCCGGACTACAACCGAATGTGCCGATCGCGCCTGCTGCATCTCCTCAGCCTGTACCATCCGTACCGGGATTACCTGGCCCTCAACCAGGAACTCAACCGGGTGGGGGGATGGGGAGCCCAGTACCGAATCAACCTGGCAATCGTCCTTCCCCAAACCGGGGTACGACAACGGCTCGAGGTAATACGGGTGGCTCCACGATCCAGCCCAAAGTCAGCGTTGCTTCTCCATCAATTCCCAAAGCTCAGGGCGCTCCCCTGGGATTCAACATTCCCCCAGCAGTCCCCAAATCCCAGACGGCTGCTTTACCCCCCAAACCCTCAACGGATACGGCTAAAGCTGTTGAAGTGACTGGCGTGATTAAGATCGGGAATACTCCCCAGGCAATCGTCATTGCCCCTGGAGATGCGACCAGTCGCTATGTAGGAGTTGGTCAGCGCATTTCCAATGGCAGGGTTTTGGTGAAACGAATTGAAATGCAAGATGGCTCAGAACCTGTCGTGATTCTGGAAGAAAACGGTGTGGAAGTTGCCAGATCGGTGGGTGAAAAACCAGCTCAAGCGACCAGGCCCGCCGGATAAATTCTGCCGGATGCGATCAATCTTCCTCAGAAGAATGAATTAAACCTTGTCCAGGTTCAAAACTGGAGTTTCTCTTCATGGAGAGGTTCCTCTTTTTTAGCTGTACCTGGCTGCGATCGATAGTGCGATCGATTTCTTGAAGGGCACTTTAAGTCTGATGGATCTCAACCTGAATCAACTTCTGAGGAGCAATAAGAATGGCCGCAAGAGCATTCCAATTCACTGTATTTTTAGCTATGGCTTGTATCCCTTTGACCCTTGCACAGGGAGTAAAGGCATTCCCTGGGGAACCTGACTTCTTTTGTTATGCACGCAAACCCTATGACCGGGTGATTAACCTGAATAGCCTCTGTAAGCAAACTCCGCCCTTAGCCGCCAAAAATACGCCTAAGCCTGCTGCTACTCCTGCCAGCCCAGAGATGAAAAAGGTGAATACCAAAGGGATCGTTGAGGTGAGAACGGAAGCCGCCCGCAGAATGGAATTTTCGGAACTGAATTATGATGCCGGTATTCTAGTCGGTTTTGTTAGAAATAGAACTGGCAAAGCGATCGGCAGAGCAACGATCAATTACGCAACTTATCTGAGAGAAAGCGATACTAAGTGGACGTTGATCTACTCTGGTTCTACCAGAACTGAAGCTCGTCAATTGCAGGCAGGAGAAAAGTCAAGCTTCAGTGCAATCCCCCTTAGAAAGGGAGACAAGGTTGTGATTACGAAGGTTGAATTTTAACAGGGTGTTTTAAAAGCTTCGGTTTATCCCCTGGATCTGTAAGGGCGTAGCATTCGGGTGACAGTTTGGCGGTGTTTTCAAGAGATCATTGGTCCTTTGTCTGTTGATTGGCTCCTGCCTCGTTCCAGCATTTGACCAGTTGACTAATGACCAATGACTCTTAATGCCGAATATCAGCACGACTCCTGATGCCACTTGCTCCTGAACTGTGTCAGGATGAAGTGTTGCTGATTTGGATAACTGATGCAGGTGCAGACCTTAACTTCTTCATTGCCCTTTTTGGGGCCGGATGTAGCAGCAGACTATGATACAGCGCGGGTTGTCATCCTGCCCATTCCTTACGAAGCTACTACAACTTACCGCCGTGGTTGTGAAAACGGGCCAGCCGCAATTCTGGATGCTTCCCAGCAGGTGGAATATTACGACGATGACCACGATCGCGAATGGTGGCCAGTGGGTCTTTATACCCATAAAGCGATCGCCGATACTCGCAACGGCCATCACGTCTCCTCTCAAGAGATGCTCACGGAGGTGCAAAATACTGTTGCCCGGTTGATTGCAGATGACAAGTTTGTAATTTCCCTGGGGGGTGAACACAGTATCACCACGGGTATTGTGGAAGCGTATCGGCAGGCGCATCCGAGAGAGCCGTTTACCGTGGTGCAGATTGATGCTCATGGAGATTTACGCAATGAGTATGAAGGCTCGATTCATAATCATGCCTGTGTCATGCGGCGAATTGTGGATATGGGATTGCCGACGGTGCAAATTGGAATTCGCAGCATCTGTAAAGAAGAGGCAGATCTGATTCGGGAACGGCAACTGACAGTCATTCGAGCCAGAGAGATTGCCCTGCAACCCGACTGGATGCAGCGTGCCCTGGCCGCTATTCAAACCGAAAAAGTCTTTCTCACCATCGATCTGGATGGTATTGATCCCACGCTGATTCCCGGAGTTGGTACGCCGGAACCGGGTGGCCTCAACTGGTTCAGCTTGCTCACCTTTTTGGAACAGGTCTTTCAAAACCATGAGGTGATTGGGTGCGATGTCATGGAACTGGCTCCCATTAATGATTCCGTCGTTTCAGAGTTTACAGCCGCTAAATTGGTTTATAAATTAGTGGGATACCAGGCTGTGGCGAAGGGATGGTAATAGGAATAGGAAGTAGGGAGTAGGGAACAGGGAATAGGAAAGGGGAAGGTAGGGGCGTTTCGGCGAAATGTCAGTACGATCAAATCTGAACATAGGTAACTGAATGGGTGATTCTATGGAAATGATGGGAACTGCGATCGGGGGATATGCACCAGACTTTGAGCTGCCAGGAGTGGATGGCTCCGTGCATCACCTGGCCCGTTATCTGAAGAAGTTTCGGGCGGTTGGAGTGGTGTTTATGTGCAATCACTGTCCCTATGTCAAGCTCTACTTAAATCGCCTGAAACAACTGCAAACCGAGTTTGAACCGCAAGGCTTCACGCTGATTGGGATCAACCCGAACGATGCAACTCAGTTCCCTGAAGATGGGTTTGAGCAAATGAAAACGTTTGCGACTCATCAGCAACTGAACTTTCCCTATTTGCGGGATGAAACTCAGGATGTTGCGAACAGTTTCGGTGCGCTGAAAACGCCCCATGTGTTTCTTCTCAATCAGGATGGTGTACTCTGCTACAGCGGGCGCATTGATGACCAGCCCGATCGCCCTGAAGCCGCTCAGGTTCACTCGTTCCGGGATGCGATCGTTCAGGTGCTGAGTGGTGTGCTGGTGGCTCCTAGCTCTACGGAACCGATCGGGTGTTCGATCAAATGGAGAACTTGAACCATATGGGCTGTCATTCGTCATTGATCCTTTGTCATTTGCGAACAGTGCAGGCTAATGATCGATGACCGCTGACGCTTCAGATGGATAACCAGTATCCTGAGGTGGATAAACCATCCTGAGCAACTTGCTAAATAGACGAAATGGTTCCTAAAGAGTATCTTTAGGAAGGTATTTGGAGCGGAAGCACCTCATGGGCGTTACTTATCGGCGGATCGTACTGAAATTAAGCGGGGAAGCCTTGATGGGCGACCTGCAATATGGGATTGATCCGAAAATTGTACAGAGTATTGCACAGGAAGTGGCCAATATTGTGGCCAGTGGTGTCCAGGTAGCGATCGTGGTCGGCGGTGGCAATATTTTTCGGGTTATGAATTCCATGACGCTGCAAGATGCGCTGGAACGAAATGGCGTGCCAACTCGTGTGCAGACGGCGATCGCCATGCAAGAAGTGGCTGAACCCTACATTCGGCGACGGGCCATTCGTCACTTAGAAAAGGGCCGGGTAGTGATTTTTGGGGGTGGCTCTGGTAATCCCTTCTTTACCACAGACACGACGGCGGCACTGCGAGCGGCGGAAATCGGCGCTGATGTATTATT
>JBBIQC010000288.1:0-2016 GCA_037442585.1 Oscillatoriales cyanobacterium bin_317 | reverse complement strand
AAGTGGATGGCGTATATGATTCTGATCCGCGCTCTAATCCAAACGCTCGCCGTTATAATACGCTGACGTATGGGCATGTTCTAACCCAGGATCTAAGGGTAATGGACAGTACTGCCATATCCTTATGTAAGGACAACAATATTCCGATCATTGTGTTCGACCTTTCCGTTCCAGGAAATATCAGTCGTGCCGTGATGGGAGAGCAAATTGGAACGCTTGTCGGAGGTTCTTGTGAAGTTAGCTGACGTTGAGGATCATATGCACAAGACGGTTGAGGCCACTCAACGGTCGTTTAACACGATTCGGACGGGGCGGGCCAATCCTTCCCTGCTGGATCGGGTAATGGTGGAATACTATGGATCTCCCACCCCCCTGAAGTCTCTGGCCAGTATCACGACTCCCGATGCTAGCACGATCGCGATTCAGCCCTTTGACCGCAGTAGTTTGAATCTGATTGAAAAGGCAATTCAACTCTCGGATCTGGGACTGACTCCCAACAATGATGGCTCCACGATTCGGATCAATATTCCCCCATTGACCAGCGATCGCCGGAAAGAACTGGTGAAGATGGCTGCCAAGTTTGCCGAAGAAGGCAAGGTGGCGATTCGGAATATTCGTCGGGATGCCGTGGACTCAGTGCGGAAGCAAGAGAAGGGCAGCGAAGTCTCCGAAGATGAAGCCAGAGATCTGCAGGACAAAATTCAGAAGCTAACCGACAAATACATTGCCAAAGTGGATGAACTGCTGGCAGAAAAAGAAAAAGATATTACGACGGTTTGAAAAGGAAGGGGCGCAGTAGGTTATCCCATTGGTCAGAGTTCAGGATGTTGTGATCCAATGCGCCCCTTGCAAATTAGCCAGAACGGAGACACGCTCAATTCGGCGATTGTCGGGGTAAAGTGTACAGCTACATGGCTTGGCAACTCCGCCAGGATTGCCGGCTGGTTGCTGACCTTTGGCAAAATTTTCTAGGCAAATTGTAAGTAAGAGTCATCCTCGTCATCGGGATCTAGAGGCTCGATCGGTCGAACTACATAGGCCACATGCATGGGATAGCCCTGGGAATAAATCGCATCAATCCGTTTCAGGGCTGTTTCGCGATTTTTATAAGCGCATAGGGCTTTCTCTTGCCCGTTAGGATAACGAATACAGATTTGCCATGCCATCGTCTTATTCACTCCGTTCCATCCAAACCAGTCTAAATGCACTTCTTTATAGACTTCTTATGATTTGATCCTAGATCTTCATCTAACCTTTTAAATCCGTGCAATCCTTGAAATTGTGCTCTAGACAGGACTACGTAAGCCATTGCGGAAATCTTGAGGGGCCAGGGTGCTGTTACCAGAATCCGCAATATTACGGTTAGGATGCTTTAGAGAAAAAACTGTTGCAAAGGATGCCGTGATCCTGCTGACCCGTTTATTGAAAACCAGCGAGTAAGGTGAATCATGGGTCAGGTGCAGTTTTATCGATCGCAAGTCAAGACTTCACACAATCTAACGGCCTATTCATTGAACCTTGATGGATGCCCCCCGGCCCTGTCCTGATAGGATGACTCCAGCCAAGTATGGCTATTCAGTATGGCTAAGTGATAGTTGCATTCAAATTGATCTAACCCATTGGAGAATTCTGGTTATGGTATTTGACTGTGTTGTAGTAGGAGCAGGCCCAGCAGGATCTGCAGCAGCCTATCACCTGGCAAAACGAGGACGGTCAGTTCTAGTTCTGGAAAAGCATTCCCTGCCTCGCTATAAACCCTGTGCAGGCGGAGTTTCGCCCGCGATCGCAGAATGGTTTGATTTTGACTTCAGCCCGGTGATTGCGCGTAAGGTAGATACGATCGGCTATACCTGGAAACTGGAAGATCCCGTAAAAGCTAAACTAGAAGCCCTGGATCCAATGTGGATGGTACACCGGGATGTTTTTGATCACTTTTTGGTGCAACAGGCGCAAAAGCAAGGAGCCGAAGTCCGAGACAGTACGGCAGTAACGGGAATTGAGTTTAAGAGCGATCGC
>JBBIQC010000287.1:0-6372 GCA_037442585.1 Oscillatoriales cyanobacterium bin_317 | reverse complement strand
GTAAGGCCGCCTGTAGTGCGAAGAACATATTCACCGGAGGCGTGAAGGGAGTTGTATTCTTGGCCGCATCCTTCTTGTACTTGCCCAAATCCAGGTAGTACTTCGGTAGTTTGGCGGTCTTGTAAGCTTCCCAGGCTTTGGGACTGATGGCAACAAAGCCCAGACCGGGGGGAATCATGTAACCCTTTTGCGACCCGGAAGCCACGACATCCAATCCCCAGGTATCTACAGGCACGTTATAGGCTCCCAAACTGGTTACGGTGTCTACCATCATCAAGGCTCCGTGGGCTTTCACATGACGGTTGATGGTTTCCAGATCATTGAGAACACCGGTAGACGTTTCGCTGTGGGTGACAATCACCGCTTTGATGGTTTTCCCGCTATCCGCCTCCAGTTTTTCCTGAAATTGAGCCGGATCTAGCGGCTTACCCCACTCCGCCGTAATTTTTTCCACCTGCAGCCCATAAGCCTCAGCGACTTCGGCCCAGCGATCGCCAAACTTCCCATTACAACCTACCAAGACGCGATCGTTGGGACTGAGGAAGTTAATAATCCCGGCTTCCATTGCTCCCGTACCACTTGTAGTCAGAATCAGGAGGTCATTCTGGGTCTGGTGCAGCCACTTCAGTCCTTCTGTCACCTCTGCCATGATTGCGGAAAAATCGCTGCTTCGGTGGCCCATCGGGTGTTTCGCCATCGCCAGCAAGACCTGTTCGGGGACGGGCGTGGGTCCCGGAATCATCAGCATCAGTTTATTGTCCATGCTCTGTCCTAGCCTCTAGAAAATTGAATACTTGCGCGGCCTGATCGAGGATTATAGCCTCAGCCTTCAGATCCCCTCCTGCCTGTATTGTTTGACTTAAGGATTGTCAGCCCCCTCTGGAAGTTACTGCACAAGCAATCATCCATTGTAAGGCGGCGGGTCGATCGACAACATTGTTATGCGTTGTTACAGCAATTCTCAGTATGAGAACCGTTCTCAATTTCTGTATAACGACAACGGCTGAAATACTGATTTTCTCGTTAGCTCTATGCAGAACTCGATGCCTTTGCAACCCGAAAAACAGTACGAGAGTACCAAAATGAGAATTGCTGGCGTTGTTATGCGTTTTCCCCAAAGGAAACATTTTCATAGAGCAGGGCGATCGGGAAACTAAAATCAATGCTTTCTAGCGTGATCACATCTCCGTCGATGTAGGGATAGTACAGCCACAGCCTACCTTCTCCCCGGCGATAACACTCCACACGACTTTCTCCGATTCAATCAACACGTATTCTTGCAAAGTGGGACTGGAGCGGTAATGAGCAAATTTCTCACCTCGATCTTTGGCCTCTGTTCCTGGAGAGAGGACTGCCACAATCAGCTTCGGGTGACGCAGCAGTTTCCGGGCTGTGAGATCATCTGGATGACAACTGACAACCACATCCGGGTAGTAGTAAGGACTGTTGCTGTTCACCTCGACTTTGACATCGGCCACATTGATCCCACAGTCCTTGGAGCGAACCTGGGGATAGAGTGCACGGTAAAGGTTGAGAGCAATGTCGTTGTGCGGAATGGTGCCCCCAGTCATCGCAATGACCGTGCCATGAACATATTCGTAGCGGAGTTCCTGCAGCGGTTCCCACTCCAGATATTCGGCAATGGTCATATTGGGAGGTTGAGGGGTGGCGATCATGAGAGCATCACCACAAGATAAATGTGGCTACCGAAATTCTAACGTTAAGGTAGTTTTTCCCACGCGACAGAGACGACTTCACTGAGCCAGTGACGCTGTTGAGCATCTAACAGGGCATCGTCAGCCAGGATTTCGGTTCTCAGGTCTTCTAAAGACTGGCCATTCAGGCGGGCAACGTTAATTACTCCGGCGATCGCGGCGGCAATCAGCTCTTCATTGACTGAGTTTTGCCGGAGCGCTACAACTTCTTGGGAATTGGCTGGAATAGGATATTTCATGGCGGAATTTAACGGGGGCGAACTGGAAAAATTTTAATTGTTAAATCAATCTGAGAAAGGTGTAAAGTTTTTTAGCGTATCGCTAGAGAGTCTAGCCTAGATTAATCCCTTCTTAATCTAAAGTTTTTGTGAGATTCCATTGGAGTTTAGCTAAGCTGATGCAGGAAATTCTCTATATAGAAGTCCCAACACCAGACACCGCCTCGGTCGTAACCTGGTTACAGGATGTATTTAACCCCGGTATCGGTGAGAAAATCACCACCCCAAGTGGGATTCGCATCCTGTTCTGCAGAAATACATCTCGACCGTCCCCCATTTCTGAAACCTCCAATGATTTAGCAGATGAACTGGCCATCTTTGTCTGGTCGCTGCAACGAACGACTTATCTCAAAGCCTTCCGCTGGGCCGAGAAATCCCTGCCAAACGAACAAGACATTCTACGATACCTGACAAAAACGATTCGGGAACAATTTCCGAACCAATATCCGGAACCTCCTGCGATCGCTCCCGGACAGTCCCTTTTTGCCGCCCTGGCCGAGCGCTATCCTTTAACCGTCAAATATTTCCAAAGCATGCCCAACGGCGAGTACGACCTGCAACGGGTTTACTGGTGGGAGCAACGCTGGCGTGAGAGTGTGAGGAATCCACAGCAGCCGAGGCAAGTGGTGTTTAGGGAAGGGGAGCAGGGGGCAGGGATGAGGGATCAGGAATTAGGAATCAGGGATCAGGAGCCAGAATCCAAAATCCAAAATCCAAAATCCAAAATCCCCCCGATCCCCAATCCCCCCTATGACTTGATCTACCTCGGTGGCGCTCTCGGTGTTATTCACGCCGCTGTCATGGCCCGTTTAGGCTACAAAGTGCTGCTGATCGAGCGGTTGCCCTTTGGCCGCATGAATCGGGAGTGGAATATTTCTCGCAGTGAGTTTCAAAGCTTGATTGATCTGGGACTGTTTACTCCCACAGAATTTGAGGATGTGATCGCACGGGAATATATTGATGGGTTCCACAAGTTTTTTGATGCCAATAATCCACCGCAAGCGCAAGCCCCAGTGCTGCATACTCCCACGGTCTTAAATGTGGCCATTGATGCAGAGAAGTTGCTGCGGGTGTGTGGACAGAAGCTGCGAGAAAGCGGGGGAGAGATTTGGGATGAAACGGAATTTTTGCGGGTTGATGTCGGTGAAACAGGCATAACGGTTCACTGTCAGCATTTACCCACTCAACAGCCTCAGCAGGTCAGGGGACGGTTATTAGTGGATGCGATGGGAACCGCTTCTCCGATCGCGTGGCAGTTAAACGGAGGTCGCACCTTTGATAGTGTTTGTCCCACGGTGGGAGCCGTCGTTGCCAGTGGGTTTGAACCGGGAGTTTGGGATGTCCAGTATGGCGATGTGCTGAACAGTCACGGAGACATATCACGGGGACGACAGTTAATTTGGGAACTGTTTCCGGCAGAAGGGGAAGAACTGACGTTTTACCTGTTCCATTACCATCAGGTGCATCCAGACAATCCCGGTTCGCTCCTGGAAATGTACGAGGACTTTTTCACGATCCTGCCGGAGTATCGTCGCTGTGATGTAGACAAACTGGTCTGGAAAAAGCCCACCTTTGGCTATATTCCGGGGCATTTCAGTGTGGGCAGTCGCGATCGCCGGGTCGCGTTCGATCGGCTGGTGGCGATCGGCGATGCCGCTTCCCTCCAATCTCCCCTCGTCTTCACCGGATTCGGCTCCCTGGTTCGCAACCTGCCCCGCCTGACCCATTTACTCGACACGGCTCTGAAGCATGACTTATTGACTGCCAAGCACCTGAATCAGATTCGTGCTTTTCAAAGCAATATTGCTGTCACTTGGTTGTTTTCAAAAGGCATGATGGTGCCAACCGGAAAATTCCTGCCGCCGGAACGGATTAATTCCATGCTGAATACCTTCTTTGGCATTCTGGCCTCAGAACCGCCGGATCTGGCCGAAGCATTCATCAAAGATCGGGTAAGCTGGCTATCCTTCAATCGCATGGCCCTGAAAGCCGCGTGGCAAAATCCCTCTTTGCTTCTGTGGATCTGGGAATTGGCTGGCCCCAAAGACTTATTCCGCTGGTTGGGAAGTTATCTGGACTTTACCATCAGTGCTTTTATCAGTGCTTTGCTCAGTAGCTGGTTTCCTCAATGGGTGGCTCAACTGCAACCCTGGGTCGAACCCCGCTTTCCTGCCCTCTGGCTGTGGCTACTGGCTCAAAGCTATGCCGTTACCGATGGCGTGGGACAACCTCAACCGACAGGCTCTCAAGGAACGGGCTTCAGCTTGAAACCGTTGGCAACTTCTATAGAACATTCCAGTCAACTGGAACTATAGACTGGCTGAGCACCTCATCCGATCCTCCAGAACTAATCAGTGAAGTGTCAGTCATATTTGAGTGTTTCGGTGTAATGATTGAATAAAACCATTCAGGCAGGTAAAACTGAAGGCTGTTACTGCCATGACCATTACAACGCGAAAGCTAACCTTTGCGGAGTATCTAACCTACGACGATGGCACTGATACGCGCTATGAATTAGTGAACGGAGAATTAGTTGCCATGAGTTTGGGCACCGGACGGCATGGCAGAATCATCAAATTTATCGACGATGCGTTGAATGCAGAAATTCAGCGATCGCAACTGGATTGGACATCCCAACGCCTGACAGTCGGTGTGCAATCTCCTCGCGGCTACCGTTGGGATACCTGCCGGATTCCCGATATTACGGTTCTCACATTAGAGCAGTGGGTAGACATGGACGATCGCGAAGCAGTAATTCTGGCCCATCAGGATCCACCCAAGCTAGTGGTAGAAGTCGTCAGCACCAGTACCCAAACGGACGATTACCGCGCCAAATGGGTGGAATATTCTGCCCTCGATATTTTGGAGTACTGGATTGTGGATCCCATGCAAAACAGTGTGACGATTTGTGCCTTGGAGCAAGGCCGCTATCAGGATACGGTTTATCAGGGAAGTATGGCGATCGTTTCTCCCACCTTTCCCAACCTGACTCTGACCTCAGAACAAATCCTTCAGGCGCCTAGAAACTGGGTTTCTTAAGAAACCCGGTTTCTGGGCACACTGGCATCAAACCAAGTTAATCAGGGTCATGCCACACCGCCAGGTTCAATTTCTTCCAGGGCACTCCTATCACCTTTACAACCGGGGTAACAATCACCAACTTATTTTCTTTGAGCGGGAGCGCTACAAGGTATATGGGACAACTAAATAACTTGATAGCGTCGATTCAAAGTATTTATTGCTGTACTTGCAAAAGCAATATTCTGACCACGAGGTCCACTAGGCAACCCCCCAAAAGTGTAAGTTCTCCGTGTCATAGGAGGAATAGTATCCACAAGTAAAACGTCTTGGTAGATAGGTTCATCTCGGTAAGAGATTAAACGAATACCCAAATTACCTTTTTGATATTGGTTTTCCTTGTTTACAAGGGTATTCTTCATGCGTAACTGTGATCCCCACTTCAGTGTTAGATCAATTATTTGCATTCCAGCAAGAAAAACAGGAATTAGTCCGTACCATTGGGCCTCTGCACGCTCAGCCAGAAAAGAATCTATAGCAACTGCTCCAGTTAGTCCTAGAGTGCCGACACCAATAAGCTTAATAAACTTTCTCCGGTTGAGCGGAAGGAACTCTCTTCTACTTTGGTCAGGAATCCAAAGCCCAGATTCGGAAGACTTAATCAAGGGTTCGGAGGAAACGCACTCAACTCTCATCGTGATTACCTCTTGTTTAAAGAGCTTCAAACTAATCCATGTTCTTTTACCCTGTGAGAAGCGGGAAGCTACTGATCAATATCCACCTAATTTGTTGCATGTGCATATTAATCTTGATTATTTAGTCTACTTGAGTTGATAAACTCAAACATTTCTGAATATTTTCAGATTTCCCACTGAAATAAAAATCTGCCCTGCTTAACCTCAGTTCCTGTTTTGGAACCAACAGGTAGAAGCTTCTGCTTCCCGGAAGGTAGAGCGGAAGCGTGAGCTTCCTGAGTTACGTTACCAGGCAAAGCTTAGAAACAAGGCAAACCCAGATGAGGCTTAAATTGACTGTTGCCGTACCCATTGGCGGAAGTTGATTTCGGCGGTGACTTCATCCACCAGGGAAGCTTCCAGAAATTGGTACAAATCAGTCTTTTCAACCAGGGGAAAGGTAGGAGAGCGATCGCGCTCTGAGCTTATAGCGGTAAATACCAGACTTGATTAGCAAATTCCTCTGGTTTTCCCAGTTTTGCAACCAACTCTAACTCTGCCACACAGGTTCCAACTGAAACTCGGCCTTGACGAGCAAAGATGACTCCTGGAAATGTTTCTTCTGTCTGTTGACGGTGCTTGGCCTCAACAAGAAAATCTTGATCCATTGAAAATACAATGCGGTTT
>JBBIQC010000286.1:2087-6373 GCA_037442585.1 Oscillatoriales cyanobacterium bin_317 | reverse complement strand
CGTCCGCCTCCGTTTCCCCAGCCGGATCCGGCCAGCAGCATCTCGATCGGTAGGGACGTTTCCTTTGGTAGTACGGTTTCTCGTTGTCGAATGGCTGCCGTGAGACGGGTCAAACGGTTTTCAATCGTTGGCTGTCCATCATTAGTCGAATCGGGTTGACTGGTCGCTGCTATTGCTCCCGAAACCTGGAGAGCGGATAGAGCTAAGAAAAAACCGACCAGGCCAGTGCGGGTTGTGATATTCAAAGGTCTTCCTCCTGCCTTACAAAGGTAACTCTAAATTTGTAGATCCAGCGTGATCCTTGGTCTCTGTATTCAATGCGGCCAAGTATCCTATTTTGTCTGTCCCTGAGTTTGAGGAGAATCTGATAGACGGATCTGCTCATGACTCAGGATGATTGTTTCAAAGTAGGTGCGAATTAAATCTTCCGGAACCTCTACCAGGCCATTTGGCCCCAGCCATTGATTCACCATTTCTACGGATTTCTTGTCGCCGATGATGTAGCCCTGCATCAGCTTGGCGATCGCCCGGTTGACAGCATTTAAAAACACCGAGTTATTTTGGGGCACCATGCAAGCAACCCCATAGCGAGCATAGGGCCGCACAGGCACCAGTGCATAGGTTTCCGGCTTGGATTTTAGGGTCGTTCCTGCCAGGACAATGCTATCCCCTGCGATCGCATCAAGGGTTCCATCTTGGAGCTTGGCAAACCCATCTTCAGCTTCTTTTAAGGGCACCAGAACTGCTTTGGGCTGTAATCTTTTCATCACCACTTCGCCCATTGTGTTGGGCATAATCCCCACTTTTTTGCCGACTAACGATTCTGGTGTACCCGTTAAGGTGCTGCCATTTTTGATCAGTAAGCGAACCCCGGACAAGCTGTAAGGAATAGAGAAGTCAACATATTGCTCCCGTTGCCAGGTAAATTGAGTGCTGCAAGCAATATCGATGTCTCCCTTGGATACTTTTTGAATTAATTCATCGGGATTGTTGATGACTTTGAAGTCAACCGTGACCGATCGACCGACATCATTTTGAAGTTCCTGACGGATCAGTTCAAGCACATCCACTGAGTACCCAACTAACTTCTCCTTATCGTTGACATAGGAGTAAGGGATGATGTCTACTCGTGTGCCAAACGTGAGGACTCCGGTGCGAGAAACCTTATCCACAACAGTTTCAGATCTAGCAGTCTGAGGAAGAGAGAGCGCAATCAACAATCCAACAACCGCGATCGATAGTTTGTTAAGCATCTGGATTCCTCTTGATTTTAATAAACCCAACGCCCTGGTCGCCATACCCAACCGGTAGGCCGCCATGCCCAAGATCCAGGTTCCCAAACAGCCGTAGGATGAGGACGGGCCACCCATTGCCCCGGAACCCAAACCCAGGTATTCTGCTGCCACTTCCAGTAGCCCGGTATCCAGAAGTATTGTTCCCCAGGGGATTGGGTAACGACTTCGACCTTTGCTACCGGGGGTTGCTGATTGACAATGATGACTTCTTCTTGAGCGTTCGCAGATGGGGTATGTAGGATAACGGGACTGACGATCACAATACCAGCAAGCAGCCAGTCTAATCTTTTCATGTACTATTCCTCACAACGTATCTTTCTACGCCTTTAAATATGCGCTTCGTCTTATTAGACCTGTGCCAAATAAATGTGTCAAGTAAAAATTACAATTCAAATTAATAGTCATTTTCTATCCACCTCACATCAAAGTTGCTAAAGGTTAAGCGCCTTGATTAACACTCCCATAAAACTCGCTAAACCAACTAGAATCAGCGCTACTCCAACCGCCTCAGCGGTATTGGAATTTTCATACGTATAGTGCTCACGTTCGATGCGCTTGACCATCCGATGATGTTCTTTCAAGGCAGTGAGCATGGCAAACGTGCCAATGCTAATGAAGGACAACCCAATCAAGTTAGTGAAATGGTGAGGATTAATATTCTTGCCAATCCGGGTAGATTCGATCGCCTTGACGATCGTGGGAATCCCAAAGCCAAATCCAATCAGGGAAAGAGAGGTACGAATCCAGGCCATTAAAGTGCGATCGGCAGCGGCACGAGTGCGTTCTTTTGCCAGTTCGTTATTGAGATTATAAGGCTCTTTTTCAGGAGGCAATTTAGAGGGTTGCATACTATTGATCCAGTTCTATTGGCTAAATCTCTGTTGTATTTAGGGACGGTGAATGACGTTGTTGATCAGCCACTTTCATTTCTTCAGCCAGTTCTCGAGTCAGGAAATAGTTGAGGAATGTCCGAATTACGGCGATTAATCCTAATTTTCCGAGTGCTTCAAAAGAAGGTGCTACAGTTGTGTTGACAATATCGGCTCCCAGTTGAAATTCCAGGGCAACCGAGAGCCAACGACCAAAATTGAGGCGAATATTAGCTAAGGCAGAGGGTGATCCTCGTAAGCGTCGATTCTGGATCAAGATAACCTGCACTGTTGTCAACAACCCCAATAGAATGCAGAACAGTGAAATTCCTTCCAGGATGAGCTTCAACGTTCCTGCCCAAAAGCTTAAGCTGTGCTCCAAATGTTCCATAAAACTTCTCAGCCATGCCTGAATCAACTGCTTGAATGATATCTAATGGGATGTGGTACCTCCAAACCCAACAGGCTTTTTGGACTTTCGTACTGTTTGGGTAGCTTGCTCTTGAGCCAAAATTTGCATCACTTCATCGGCATAACGGCCCTGACGCAATAACGTTGCCATCATGCGCATCGGCCGATCGATATGCGTAAAAAAGGCTTTGTACCCAGCACATAAATAGTTCAGTCCCAGTTCGCCATCCGGTGTAGCAATGAAGCGGTTCTTAGGACAACCCCCATTGCAGGCAAATCGCACATTACAGGTGCGACAGTACTGAGGCAACGTATCCAGCTTTGCCTGACCAAACTGCCGCTGTTGCTGAGAGGCAATCAATTCAATCATGGGGGTTTCTTGAATGTTGCCCAGCTTGTAGTCCGGTTCGACAAAGTGATCACAGGAGTAGAGATCGCCATTGTGTTCCAGGGCTAAGGCATTGCCACAGGTTTTAGAAAAGATGCATACAGCAGGTGGCACACCCACCCAATTCGCCAAGGCCGCATCAAAATGTTGGACGAAAACCTTACCCACATCCCGCCGCACCCATTCGTCAAACACACCGATTAAAAACTGGCCGAATTGCTCTGGCTTCACCGATCGCTGCGTCACCTGATTGCCCGATTGAGTCAACGTGGAACCGTCTTCATTCACCCGCTCAATGATGGGAATAAATTGGATAAACTCAGCGCCTAACTCATCCCGAAAAAAGCGATAGACTTCCAGAGGGCGATCGCCATTGGCCGCATTGACGGTGCAGAGGATATTGAAATCAACTCGGTGTTTTTTCAAGACTTTCCAGCCCTGCATCACCTGCTCAAACGTGCCGCGTCCTCGCTTATCAACGCGATAGGCATCGTGCAGGGGTTGTGGCCCATCCACACTTAATCCAATTAGAAAATGATGCTGTTTAAAGAAGCGTCCCCAGTCATCATCCAGTCGGGTGCCGTTGGTTTGTAGCGTATGGCTGATCTGCTGCCCTGGCTTTTTGTGTTTTTCCACGAGTGAGATCGCTCGCTGAAAGAACTCCAATCCCATGAGTGTGGGTTCACCACCCTGCCACGCGATCGTCACTTCTGGCGTTTGATGGGATTCCAGAAGTTGCTGGATGTAGGTTTCCAGCACATCATCGGTCATGCGGAACTTGCTACCGGGATACAGTTGCTCTTTTGCCAGGAAGAAGCAGTATTGGCAGTCCAGGTTGCAGATGGCTCCAGTGGGTTTTGCCAGCAGATGAAAGGCAGGAGGCGCATTCTTCGGGAGCGTTGGCATGGGAGTCCCTCATGAATTAGAACGACGGATGCGATCGGACAACCCCTCCAAAGCAAGATCAGCTTTGCAAGAACTGGAGGAAGGGTAGGTAGCCTTCATTCTTAATCTAAAGGATGCCTGTTTCTTGTTATTTCATGCCAAGTCTTGTTAATTTATGCCAATCCAGTTCGCCTATCCTGTGGTTGATCATCGCAGAGTTACTGTACATTGATTTGCTGTAACAATTGTTTAATGTTGCTAGATGCCTGCGTGTTTCCCTGGCTATCGAACAGTTCTTTGGCTTGTTTGAATTCGGCGATGGCTGCATCATGCTTGCCTTGCTTGTAGAGAGCAACCCCCAGGTTGTAGTGAGCCTCTGCAAAATTGGGGTTAAGGCGAAGGGCTAAACGGAACTCTGCGATCGCTTCGTCTAGGTTG